>MIAA01000031.1:0-30768 GCA_001830425.1 Rhodospirillales bacterium RIFCSPLOWO2_02_FULL_58_16 | reverse complement strand
CAACGACCCCCTCTAACTCCCCCTTAAACAAGGGGGAGGATTTTTCAGAGTCATTTTTTATGGCCGCTGGTATTAAAATGGCCGCTCCACCCATAGCTTTATCTAAGCCGCTCAAGTTTGCTGAATGGCTATTCAGAGGCGGCGACGGCGGTCTCCCCGGCGGCGATGCGCTCCCGATCAGCGGCGCCTTTGGCCCCCAAGTCCCTGTCCACCAATTCGATGATGGCCATAGGGGCGCAGTCGCCATGACGGTTTCCGGCCTTAAGCACCCTGGTATACCCGCCGTTGCGCTCCTTATAGCGCTCGGCCAACGCCCCGAACAGCTTGCCGACAAGCAGCTTGTCCTGAAGGTTAGACAGCGCCTGACGCTTGGCGTGCAGAGTGCCGCGTTTGCCGAGCGTGATCATCTTATCGGCAAACCGCCGCAATTCCCTGGCCTTGGGCAAAGTGGTTTCGATCTGCTCATGACTCAACAACGCCACCGCCATGTTGGAAAACATTGCCTTGCGGTGAGAGCTGGTGCGGTTCAGTTTGCGGCCGCTAAGGCGGTGGCGCATCGTATAATCTCCTAATTATCGCGCACGGGCATAATTATCCCGTACGACCGGTCATTCAACTTAAAAAGGGTCTTCCAGCTTCTTCGCCATATCCTCAATATTTTCAGGCGGCCAAGCGGGAATATCCATACCAAGGTGCAACGCCATATGAGTAAGCACCTCCTTGATCTCGTTCAAGGACTTACGTCCGAAGTTCGGCGTGCGCAGCATATCGGCCTCGGTTTTCCGGACAAGATCGCCGATATAGACGATATTGTCGTTCTTGAGGCAGTTGGCGGAGCGCACCGACAACTCCAACTCATCCACCTTGCGCAGCAGGTTTCTGTTGAAGGGAAGGTCTATCCTCTCCTCCATGTCCGCCGCCGCCTTCGGCTCGTCAAAATTAATAAATAACTGCAACTGATCCTGAAGAATCCTGGCCGCCAACGCAACGGCGTCCTCAGGCGTCACGGCGCCGTTAGTCGTCACATCAAGAGACAGCTTGTCATGGTCGGTAACCTGACCGACGCGGGTATTTTCAACCTTATAGGTGACCTTGCGCACCGGCGAGAACACCGCGTCAACGGGGATCAGTCCGATCGGCGATTCCTCGGCGCGGGTTTGGGTCGCCGGCACATATCCCTTGCCGTGCTCCACCGTCAACTCCATAGAAAGCTTCGCCTGCTTGTCCATAGTGCAGATAACAAGATCGGGGTCCATAATTTCGATATCGGGTCCGGTCTCAATCATGCTTGCCTTGACCTCGCCCGATCCGGACGCCTTAAGCGTCATGCGCCTCGGTCCCTCGCAATTCATGCGCAACCCCATCGACTTGATGTTGAGCACGATATCGGTGACGTCTTCACGAACTCCGGGTATGGACGAGAACTCGTGCAGCACGCCGTCAACCTGGACGGAAGTCACCGCCCCCCCTTGCAGGGATGACAGCAATATCCGCCTCAGCGCGTTGCCCAGGGTCAGACCGAAGCCCCGTTCCAGGGGTTCAGCCACGATAACGGCCCTGCGCGCAGCATCAACGCCGGGGACTATATCGAGCTTGCCGGGTTTAATGAGAGCCTGCCAATTTTTCTGGATCACGGCGACTTTCCTCACTTCAAACAAAAATTACGGCCCCAAGAACGAAGCCTTACAAATTACTTCCCGATCCCAACAAGGATCGAAAAAACTAAAACGGCGATCCCGTCGCCCTGTTTTGCCTAAACGCGACGACGCTTGCGCGGGCGGCAACCGTTATGAGGAATTGCCGTTACATCGCGGATGGCCTTGATCGTAAAGCCGACGGTCTGCAATGCGCGCAAAGCCGATTCCCTTCCCGACCCCGGCCCTTTTACCTCGACATCCAAAGTTTTCATGCCGTGTTCCATCGCCTTGCGCCCCGCTTCCTCGCCGGCGACCTGGGCGGCGTAGGGCGTGGACTTCCGCGACCCCTTGAACCCCTGAGACCCGGACGACGCCCAGGCAATGGTATTGCCCTGGGCATCGGTGATGGTGATCATGGTGTTATTAAAAGATGCGTTAACGTGAGCAACGCCGGAAACAATATTCTTGCGTTCGCGCTTGCGCGGACGTTGCGTGGTCGGTTTCGCCATGATCTGTTTTCTCCGGATTCTTTACTTGGTGGTTTTTTTCTTGCCGGCGATAGCCTTGGCCGGTCCCTTGCGGGTGCGCGCATTGGTATGAGTGCGCTGCCCCCTTACGGGTAAATTGCGACGATGGCGAACGCCGCGATAGCATCCCAAATCCATGAGCCGCTTGACGTTCATCGCCAGCTCGCGCCGAAGCTCGCCCTCAACCTGATAGTCACGATCAATGACGTCGCGGATGCGGGTCAGCTCATCATCGGTGAGGTCCATCACCCTGCGCCCGACCGTAATGCCTACCTCTTTGCAGATTTCACGGGCCTTGGTCCGACCGATTCCAAAAATATAAGTAAGTGAAATTGCAACCCGTTTGTTGGTCGGAATGTTCACACCCGCGATTCGCGCCAAAGTCGTTTCTCCTTAACCTCAAGTTTTTAAACGATAAAAAGACCGGAAGGGGTCAAAAGAGCGGCGATTATAAGCTCTTGCGCCCTCAAGTCAACATGGTCTCTTTATCCCAGAATCTCCCAAATTTTATTCGACGCATCTTCAATAGAATTACCGCCGGCGACCGTTCTTACCAGTCCCTTCTTTGCATAGTGACTGATGATCGGTTTGGTTTGCTCATGATAGGCCTTAAGGCGGGCAATCACCGTCTTGACGTTATCATCAGCGCGGCGGATAAATTCGGATGATCCGCATTTGTCACAGACATTTTCCACCTTGGTCGGCAGAAACTTTTCATTATAACCGGCGCCGCACTTTGCGCAGGTGAAACGCTTGGTGATGCGCTCGACCAAGGCGTCATCATCGGCCTCGATAACGATCACATGATCAAGTCCGAGGTTTTTATCGGCGAGCATTTCGTCCAGGGCTTCCGCCTGTGGAATGGTGCGCGGGAACCCGTCAAGAATAAAACCGTTCCCGCAATCATCCTTGCCGATGCGCCTTGATATCATGTCGATGATCATTTCATCAGGGGCCAGACCGCCGCCGTTTATCACGTCCTTGATCTTTGCTCCGAGCGCGCTGCCTGAATTCACCTCGACGCGCAGCATATCGCCGGTGGAAAGTTGAACGACGCCGAACTTTTCCTCAATTCTTTTAGCCTGAGTTCCCTTGCCGGCGCCGGGAGGTCCCAACAATATGAGATTTGTCACTTGCGGTCTCTCAGCCTGGACTTCTTGATCAGTCCCTCATATTGGTGGGCCAAAAGATGAGACTGCACCTGAGTCACCGTGTCCATGGTCACCGTAACGACGATCAGCAGACTGGTGCCGCCGAAATAGAACGGAACCGAATATTGGGAAATCAGTATCTCCGGCAATAAACAGACTACAGCCAGATAAGCGGCGCCGATCACCGTCAGGCGCGTCAAAATCCTGTCCAGATGCTCGGCGGTATTCTTTCCGGGCCGGATTCCGGGCACAAAGCCGCCGTGCTTTTTCAGATTCTCGGCCGTCTCATGGGGATTAAACACCACCGCCGTATAGAAAAAGGCGAAAAACACAATAAGACCGAGATAGATTGTCAAATAACCCGCCTGTCCGCGCCCCAAAAAGGCGGAGACCGTCGTCAGCCATTCCGGCCCCTGTCCGGCGGAAAAACCGATCACGGTAATCGGCAACAGCAGAATCGAGCTGGCGAAAATAGGCGGGATCACGCCCGATGTATTGATCTTGAGCGGAAGATGCGAACTCTCGCCGCCGGTCACTTTATTTCCCTGCTGACGCTTGGGATACTGCACGATGATGCGCCGCTGGGCGCGCTCGATAAAGATAATGAAAAAGATTACCCCTACCGACATCGCCAACAGGAAAATAATGAATATCGTCGACAGCGCCCCGGTGCGTCCCAACTCAAGGGTGCCGGCGATGGCGTGCGGCAGATTGGCGACAATTCCGGCGAAGATGATCAACGAAATGCCGTTGCCGACGCCACGGGCCGTGATCTGCTCGCCGAGCCACATCAGGAACATGGTTCCGCCGACCAGCGTCACCACCGTGGTGAAACGGAAAAACAAGCCGGGATCAATAACCGCCGAACCGGAACTGGAGGTCATGCCCTCAAGGCCGGCGGAGATTCCGTAAGCTTGCAGGGCGGTAATTATCACCGTTCCATAACGGGTGTACTGATTGATTTTCTTGCGTCCGCTTTCGCCTTCCTTTTTCAGCGCTTCCAGTTGCGGAGACACCGAAGTCATCAACTGCATGATAATAGAGGCCGAGATGTAGGGCATGATGTTAAGGGCGAAAATAGTCATCCGGCTTAACGCGCCGCCGGTGAACATGTCGAACATGCCGAAGATGCCGCCGGCGTTTTGCTTGAAAATATCCTTAAGGACAACCGGATCGATGCCGGGAAGCGGGATATAAGTGCCGAGACGATAAACAATAAGCGCGCAAAGCGTAAACCAGATACGCTTTTTCAGCTCGGTGGCCTTATTAAAGGCGCCAAAGTTCATATTACCGGCAAGTTGTTCGGCGGCGGAAGCCATGGGCGTTTTCCTGCCTTAGTCTTTATTAACCTTGATCCACGGCTCTGGCTTTAGCCTTAGCGGCCTTGGCTTTTGCTTTGGCGGCGTCGCCGGCGGTGGCGGCGAGGATATTAACCTTTCCGCCCGCTTTCTCGACGGCGGCAATGGCGGCCTTTGAAGCGCCATTAACGTCAAAGGTCAATTTGGCCTTGAGTTCACCCTTGGCCAGCAACTTTATGCCGTCATGGGAACCCTTGATCAAGCCAGCGGCGCGCAGAGTCTCGGCATTGACGACGGCGGAAGCCTTAAGCTTGCCGGCGTCAACGGCGACCTGCAAGCGGCCCAGATTGATCTCGGCCAAATCCTTGTCGTAAAGATTATTGAATCCGCGCTTGGGCAGCCGCCTGAAAAGCGGCATCTGTCCACCCTCGAATCCCAGCAGAGAAACGCCGCTGCGCGCCTTTTGTCCCTTATCGCCGCGACCGGCGGTTTTGCCGGTGCCCGAGCCGATGCCGCGCCCGACGCGCTTACGATTCCTGACGGCGCCGGGGTTATCACGAAGATCGTTTAGTTTCATGCCTTAGGTATCCCTCGCCCCGAAATTACGCCTGTTTTTCAACCCGGACCAGGTGACTGACCTTTTTGATCATGCCGCGCACTGACGGCGTGTCTTCCAACTCGCGGGTTCTGTTCATCTTGTTAAGTCCAAGACCGATCAGGGTTGCCCGCTGATCATTCTCGCGACCGATGGGGCTTCCGATCTGAGTGACCTTAACGATCCCCTTTTTCTGAGCAGTCATCGCTACTACTCCTTCGACGCGGATATTGCGCCGGTGCGGCGCGCCACGATTTCGCCCACCTTCTTTCCACGCCGGGCCGCCACGATACGCGGCGACATGGAACAGCTCAAGGCGTCGAAAGTCGCTTTGACCATGTTATGAGGGTTAGTCGAACCGAGAGATTTAGCAACCACATCCTGCACCCCCATCGTCTCGAAAACGGCGCGCATAGGACCGCCGGCGATGATGCCTGTGCCCGGCGCCGCGCTGCGCAACACCACCTTGCCTGCGCCATAGCTGCCCGTAACGTCATGGTGAATGGTGCGTCCATCGCGCAACGGAACGCGGATCATCGTGCGCTTGGCCTGATCGGTAGCCTTGCGGATGGCCTCGGGAACCTCACGCGCCTTGCCGGAGCCGTAGCCGACGCGCCCGTTGCCGTCCCCGGCGACGACCAGAGCGGCAAAGGAAAAACGACGCCCGCCCTTGACCACCTTGGCGACGCGGTTGATATGAACCAGCTTATCGGTAAATTCCGAATCCTCGCCGGATTCGGTTTGCGATCCACGGGACCTTCCCGAGGGCTTCTTTGTCGGTGTTTGAGACATATATAAAGAACTCCCTAGAAAGTCAGGCCGGCTTCACGGGCGGCATCGGCAAGCGCCTTGATTCGGCCATGATACCGGTAGCCGCCACGGTCGAAGATGACTTCTTTGACACCCTCGGCCAGCGCCCTCTCGGCGATCATCTTGCCGACTTTGTCGGCGGCGGAGATATTGCCGCCGGTATTGAGTTTATCGCGCATATCCTTCTCCATGGTAGAGGCCGACGCCACGGTCTTCCCCAGGATATCATTTATGATCTGCGCATAAATATGGTTGCCGGAGCGAAACACGGACAACCGTGGCTTCCCCGCCGCCCGTTTTTTGATCCGAAAACGGATGCGCCTCTTGCGACGCTCCGTGAGTTCATTTGAATTCGTCATGGCTTACTTCTTCTTACCTTCCTTGCGCAGGATAAATTCATCCTCGTACTTAACGCCCTTGCCCTTGTACGGCTCAGGAGGTCTGAAAGCGCGTATTTCGGACGATGTCTGGCCGACAAGCCGCTTATCGATACCGCTGACCTCGATGTGAGTCTGGTCCGGACATACAATAGTTACGCCATGCGGAATCGGATAGCGCACTTCGTGAGAATACCCCAACTGCAAAACCAGATCCTTGCCCTGAACCTGCGCCCGATAGCCGACGCCGGTGATCGCCAGTTTACGAACAAACCCTTCGCCGACGCCACGCACCATATTGTTGATAACGCTCCGTGCGGTTCCCCACATCATGCGGGCGCGTTTTGAATCTCCGCGCGGACTGATCGTGATAAGGTTCCCGGCGTGCTTGACCTCGACCTCGTCCATCAGCGTCATGCTGCGTTCGCCCAGCTTTCCCTTGGCGGTCACCGTCTGCCCGGAAACGGCGATGGAGACGTTGCCGGGGACTTCAACAGGATACTTTCCAATGCGCGACATCGATATTACCTCAACCCTCTCTAGAATACCCGGCAGAGTACTTCGCCGCCGACGTTGGCGTCACGCGCCTCGGCATCCGAAAGTACGCCGCGAGGCGTGGACAGGATAGAAATTCCCAGTCCGTTATAGACCTTGGAGAGGCCCTTGATTTTTGAATAAACACGCCGACCCGGCGTCGAAACCCGAGTGATCTCACGGATCACGGGGGCGCCGTCATGATACTTAAGCTCGATTTTGATCTCGCTCACCCCGGAACGAACATCATGCAGTGAGTAGCCGCGAATGAACCCCTCGCGCTTAAGAACATCAAGAACGCTGCTGCGCAACCTGGAAGCCGGCGAAGAAACGCTGCTCTTGCCGACCCTCTGCCCGTTGCGGATGCGGGTCAGCATATCGGATAAGGGATCTGTCATTGTCATGTTTTAATTCCCCCTTACCAGCTTGACTTGACCATGCCGGGAATCTGCCCGGAAGAAGCCAGATCACGAAGAGCAATGCGCGAAACCTGGAACTTGCGGTAATTCCCGCGCGGACGACCGCTCAACCGGCACCGCAGACGAATGCGCACCGGCGATGAGTCGCGCGGCAACGTCGCCAGTTTCATCCGAGCTTCAAAACGCTCCTCGGGAGACAGGGCCTGATCCTTGGACATGCCCTTCAGCCTCAACCGTTTGGCGGAGTACTTGGCGGCCAATCGAACCCTTTTCTTGTTTCTCTCGACGACGCTGGTCTTAGCCATTCTTCTTTTCTCCGTTATGTGATTCATCGCCGAAGGGAAAATCAAATCCCTTCAGCAACGCTCTCGCCTCTTCGTCATTGCGGGCGGTCGTGCAAACCACGATATTCATGCCGCGAACTTTATCGACCTTGTCATAATCGATCTCGGGAAAGATGATCTGTTCCTTAAGGCCCAATGCGTAGTTTCCGCATCCGTCAAAGCTCTTATCCGAAAGCCCGCGAAAATCACGGACCCTGGGCAGGGCGACATTAACCAGACGATCCAGGAACTCATACATCCTGGCGCGCCGCAACGTAACCTTGCAACCGACCAACATGCCGTCACGAAGCTTGAATACGGCAATCGACTTCTTGGCCTTGGTAATCACCGGCTTTTGGCCGCTGATCAAGGTCATGTCCTCGACCGCTCCCTGAATCTTCTTTTTATCCAGAGCCGCCTCGCCGACACCCATGTTGATGACGACCTTTTCCAACCTTGGAACCCGCATCGGGTTATCAAAGCCGAACTGTTTGATCAAAGCCGGTTTGACCGTTTTTTCGTAATGCGTTTGCAGGCGTGTCATTGACCTTTTACCTTCTTAAGCGTCCAACATTTCGCCGGATTTCTTGGCGTAGCGAACCTTGCGCCCGTCCTTGAGCGCCTTGTATCCGATGCGGGTCGGCTGATTAGACTTGGGATCAATATGAGCAATGTTCGAAATATGAATGGTCCCCTCTTTCTCAACAATGCCGCCGGCGCCTCCCTGGCGCGGCTTGGTGTGATGCTTGGCCATATTCACGCCCTGAACGATGGCGCGACACCGCTTGGGAAATATCTGCAGGATCTCGCCCGTCTTTCCCTTGTCCTTGCCGGTCCTGACAATAACCTTGTCGCCCTTCCTGACTTTTAATTTTGCCGACATCACAGCACCTCAGGCGCAAGAGAAATAATCTTCATATACTTTTTCGCGCGCAACTCGCGGGTCACCGGCCCGAAGATACGGGTGCCGATCGGCTCTCCCTGCTTGTCGAGAAGCACGGCGGCGTTCTTGTCGAAACGGATCACCGAGCCGTCGGGACGGCGGATATCCTTGGTCGTGCGCACCACTACCGCACGCGACATATCGCCCTTTTTGACGCGACCGCGAGGAATCGCCTCCTTGATGGCGACGACAATAATATCTCCCACCGAGGCATACTTGCGCTTGGAACCGCCAAGCACCTTGATGCACTGTACCCGGCGAGCGCCGGAATTGTCGGCAACCTCCAGATTTGTTTCCACCTGTATCATCGTCTACTTCCTTATCCGTTTACCGGCGGCGCTATCAGGCGACATCGGTTACGACCTCCCAGCGCTTGCGTTTGGAAAGAGGCCTACATTCGCGAATCTTGACCGTGTCGCCGGTCTTGGAAACGTTGTTCTCATCATGAGCGGCATATTTCTTGGACCGACGAACAACCTTCTTGTAAAGCGGATGCATGATTCGCCGCTCCACCTTCACAACGATGGTCTTGTCCATCTTGTCGCTGACCACGACCCCTTGCAGTACTCGCCTTGGCATAAATCCTGTGCTCCCTCTAGGACGCCGCCCGGGCTTTCGCCCGGCTGCGTTCTTTTTGAATGGTCTTGATGCGGGCTATGCCGCGCCTCACCCGGCGTACGCGCGAGGTGTTTTCAAGCTGGCCGCTACTCCTCTGGAAGCGCAGATTGAAGGCCTCCTTGCTGAGAGCCATCAGTTCTTCCCTGATTTCGTCGTCGCTCTTGGCGCGAACATCCACCGCTTTCATTTTCTAGAACTCCTCGCCCATGCGCGTTACAACGCGGGTCCGCACGGGCAGCTTGGCCGCCGCCAATTCAAAGCCGCGCTTGGCGACCTCGGCCGACACGCCGTCCACCTCAAACATGATGCGGCCAGGTTTGACGCGACACGCCCAGAACTCGACGGACCCTTTACCCTTGCCCTGACGCACCTCGGCCGGTTTCTTGGTTACCGGAACATCCGGGAAAATACGAATCCACACGCGGCCGACGCGCTTCATGTGACGGGTAAGCGCCCGTCTGGCGGCCTCAATCTGACGCGCGGTAACACGGTCGGGCGTCGTCGCCTTCAACCCGAAAGAGCCGAAATTAAGCACGGTTCCACCCTTGGCCTTTCCGTGGATGCGGCCTTTGTGCATCTTGCGAAACTTGGTGCGTTTGGGACTAAGCATATTAAATCTCTTTCCTGGACGACTTAGCGGGCCGGCTGCTGCTCAATAGCGATTTTTTCCACCGCCATCGGGTCATGATCTAAAATCTCGCCCTTGAAAATCCATACCTTGACCCCGCAGGCGCCGTAGGTCGTGTTGGCGGTGGAAACGCCGTAATCCATATTAGCCCTTAACGAATGAAGCGGCACCCGCCCCTCGCGATACCATACCGTGCGGGCAATCTCGGCGCCGCCGAGGCGGCCGCCGCAGTTGACGCGAATACCCTCGGCGCCGAGGCGCATGGCCGACTGCACGACACGCTTCATGGCGCGGCGGATAGAGACGCGGCGCTCCATCTGCTGGGCGATATTCTCGGCCACCAGTTGGGCGTCGATCTCCGGCTTGCGTATCTCAACGATATTAACGTGCACATCGGAGCCGGTCATTTTCATAATGTCGAGGCGCAGCTTTTCTATGTCGGCGCCCTTTTTGCCGATAATGACGCCGGGCCTGGCCGTATGAATGGTGATGCGGGCCTTCTTGGCGGGGCGCTCAATGACGATCTTGGAAACCCCGGCCTGAACCAGACGCTTGCGGAGATACTTGCGGATAACCAGATCCTCGTGCAGCAGGTTCGCGTAATTATTATCGGCATACCAACGGGAATCCCATGTGCGGATAATTCCCAGACGGATGCCGATAGGATTTACTTTTTGCCCCATTATACGCTCTCCTCGCTCTCTCGCACCAAAAGACGCAGGTTGCTGAACGGCTTTTGAATCCGTCCGACGCGACCGCGCGCCCGCGCCCTCCAGCGTTTCATAACCATGCTCCGACCCACGGTGGCCTCGGCGACGATAAGCCGATCAACATCGAGCTGGTGATTGTTCTCGGCATTGGCAATCGCTGATTCCAGAAGCCTGGCCACATCTCCTGATATGCGCTTTTTGCAAAACTTAAGTTCAGCCAACGCCGCTTCACAGGTCTTGCCGCGAATGCTCTCGGCGACCAGATTAAGCTTTTGCGCGCTGATGCGGATATGCTTGGCGAAAGCCATCGCCTCATTGTCGGCCGCCTGCCTGGGTAACGGTTTTTTGCTCATTTCAGCTTCTCTTAACCTTTTTGTCCGCAGAGTGGCCGAGAAAGGTGCGGGTAGGCGAAAATTCACCCATCCGGTGGCCGATCATATCCTCGTTCACCATAACCGGGACAAACTTGCGGCCGTTGTAAACGCCGAAGGTAAGCCCGACAAACTGCGGCAGAATCGTCGAGCGCCTCGACCATGTCTTGATGATATCGTTGCGACCGCTACGGCGAGCCGTTTCGGCCTTCTTAAGAAGGTATTCATCAACAAACGGTCCTTTCCAAACGGAACGAGCCACGGCGCTACTCCTTCTACTTCTTTTTATGACGGCGGCGCATAATCATCCTGTCCGTCATCTTGTTGTTACGTGTCTTCTTTCCCTTGGTCGGCTTGCCCCACGGACTCACCGGATGACGGCCGCCCGAGGTGCGGCCTTCGCCGCCGCCGTGGGGATGATCGACGGGATTCATTGCTACGCCGCGAACCGCCGGACGCTTGCCGATCCAGCGTTTGCTCCCGGCCTTGCCGATCTTGATGTTCTGGTTATCCGGGTTGGAAACAGCGCCGATGGTGGCCATGCATTCGGCCCTCACCATGCGCAATTCCCCGGAAAACAGCCGCAATTGGGCATAGCCCTGATCCTTGCCGACGAGCTGAACGTAGGTGCCGGCGGAGCGGGCGATCTGCGCGCCCTTGCCCACCTTCATCTCCACATTGTGGATGATGGTGCCGACAGGAATGTTTTTCATCGGCATGGCGTTGCCGGGACGTATGTCGACGCTGTCGCCGGCGATCACCTTGTCGCCCGGCGCCAAACGCTGGGGAGCGATGATGTAGGCCAACTCGCCGTCATCATAACGAATCAAGGCGATGAAGGCGCTGCGATTGGGATCATATTCCAGCCGCTCGACCGTCGCCGACATGTCAAACTTGTTGCGCTTGAAATCGATGATGCGATAACGCCGCTTATGACCGCCGCCGCGACGGCGAGCGGTGATTCTTCCGGTATTATTGCGTCCGCCCTGCTTGCGCAGACCCTCGGTCAGGGACTTCTCGGGCTTTCCCTTCCAAAGACTGCTGCGATCCACAAGCACCGTTCCGCGACGGGACGGAGTGGTCGGTTTATAATGCTTCAACGCCATAACCTAGATCCCCGTGGTTATATCGATAGACTGGCCTTCGGCCAGAGTAACAACCGCTTTCTTGAAGTCGCTCCTCTTGCCGAGACGACCCTTGAAACGCTTAAGCTTGCCTTTTTGGCGCAACGTGTTCACGGCGTTGACCTTGACCTTGAACAAGGCCTCGACCGCCGCTTTGATCTCCGGCTTGCAGGCGTCAAGCGGCACGCGAAACGTCACCTGATTGAACTGCGAAAGCAGCGTCGCTTTCTCGGTAACTACCGGAGAATGAATAACTTTATACATCCGCGCCATTACGGAATCCGCGATTTTGGCTTTTGACTTGCTCATTTCAGCCGCTCCACGAGTTTCTCAACCGCATCCATAGTCAGCACCAAAGTACCGCTGCGCATAATATCGTAAACATTGGCCCCTCGGCTCGGCAGCACGTTAATCCCGACAATGTTCGCGGCGGCGAGGGCGAAATTGCCGTCTACCTCAGCCCCGTCGATCACCAAAGCCGATACCCAGCCCAGCTTGGCCAACCGCTTGACCAGGTCAGCGGTTTTAGGCGCCTTCATCGCGGTCGACTCGATAACCACCAATTTGCCTTCAGCCTGTTTGGACGACAGGGCCGACTTGAGGGCCAGCACCCGCACCTTCTTTGGAAGTTTGTGGGCATAGCTGCGCACTACGGGACCGAACACAATGCCGCCGCCGCGCATCTGCGGCGCCCTGTGCGTTCCCTGACGGGCGCGGCCCGTCCCCTTCTGTTTGAAGGGTTTGGCGCCGGTGCCGCTTACTTCGCCGCGTCCCTTGGTCTTGTGAGTTCCGGCGCGGCGCTTGGCAAGCTGCCACTTGACCGTACGCGCCAGAAGATCGGCGCGCACTTCGACGCCGAACACCGACTTGTCCAGATCAATGCTGCCTACCTTCTTGTTATCGAGGCTTATGACATCAAGATTCATGACCGTTTATTCCTTCGCGCCGTCAGCGGCGGTCGCATCGACCGGGACTTCTTGTTGTATTGCCTCACCGGCAGGAGATTCCTTGGCGCCGCGAACGGCCGCCGGGAACGGCAAGTCTTCCGGAGCGGACTTTTTCACGGCGTCGCGCACCATGACATAGCCGCCCTTGCTGCCCGGAACCGCGCCCCTGACCATGATGATGCCCCTATCCGCATCGACGCTTACCACTTTCAGGTTCTGAACGGTCGCCCGCTTGTCTCCCATATGCCCGGCCATCTTCTTTCCCTTGAAGACCTTGCCTGGGTCCTGTCCGAGACCGGCGGAACCTGCCGAGCGGTGCCTGATGGAAACGCCGTGGGAAGCGCGCAACCCGGCGAACCCGTACTTCTTCATGACGCCGGTGAACCCCTTGCCGATGGAACTGCCGGTAACATCCACATACTGGCCGACGGCAAAATGCCCGACCGAAAGCTCGGCCCCCACATCAACGAAAGCGTCCGGGCTTATCCGAAATTCCAGCACCTTGCGCTTAGGCTCGACCTTGGCTTTAGCGAAATGACCGCGCATGGCTTGGCCGACATTCTTGACCTTGGCGGCGGAGCATCCGAGCTGGAGGGCGTCGTAGCCGTCATTCTCGGCGGTCCTGTGGGCCACCACCTGACAATTATCCACCTGCAATACGGTAACCGGAACGTGAGTTCCATCGTCACCGAAAAGGCGGCTCATGCCTATTTTACGCGCAATTAGACCGGTTCTCATGGTCTCATTCCCTACAACTTAATTTCCACGTCAACGCCGGCGGCCAAATCCAGCTTCATCAGCGCATCCACCGTCTGCGGCGTCGGATCAACAATATCAAGCACTCTCTTATGGGTGCGGATTTCAAACTGCTCACGCGACTTCTTGTCGATGTGCGGCGAGCGCAACACCGTAAAACGTTCGATACGGGTAGGCAGCGGAATGGGACCGCGAACCTTGGCGCCCGTCCGTTTGGCGGTGCTGATGATCTCACGCGCCGATTGATCGAGCACGCGATGATCAAACGCCTTCAGGCGGATGCGTATATTCTGACTTTCCATGGTCCCGTTATTTCCCTACTCGATAATCGAAGCGACGACGCCGGCGCCGACGGTGCGTCCGCCTTCGCGGATGGCGAACCTCAAGCCTTCGTCCATGGCGATCGGATTGATCAGGGTGACCTCCATGGAAATGTTGTCGCCGGGCATAACCATTTCGGTTCCTTCCGGCAGAATCACCGTTCCCGTAACGTCCGTCGTGCGGAAGTAAAACTGGGGGCGATAATTGGCAAAAAACGGCGTGTGACGTCCGCCTTCGTCCTTGGTCAGGATATAGGCCTCGCACTTGAATCTGGTGTGCGGCGTGATCGAGCCGGGCGCCGCCAGAACCTGGCCGCGTTCAACATCCTCGCGCTTGGTGCCGCGCAAAAGTATGCCGACGTTATCGCCGGCCTCGCCCTGGTCAAGCAGCTTGCGGAACATCTCAACGCCGGTGCAAACCGACTTCGCGGTGTCCCTGATGCCGACAATCTCGACTTCCTCGCCGACCTTGACAATGCCGCGCTCAATACGGCCGGTAACCACCGTGCCGCGTCCGGAAATAGAGAAAACGTCCTCAATCGGCATAAGATAAGGCTTGTCCTTGGGACGGTGCGGCTGGGGAATGTATGTATCGACCGCTTCCATCAGCTTCAACAGCGCGTTCTTGCCGATCTCATCATCGCGGCCCTCAAGCGCCGCCAGCGCCGAACCGGAAATCACCGGAATGTCGTCGCCCGGAAAATCATAGCTGCTCAAAAGCTCGCGCACCTCAAGCTCAACCAGATCAAGAAGCTCGGGATCGTCAACCTGATCAACCTTGTTCAGGAAAACCACCAGCGCCGGAACGCCGACCTGACGAGCCAGCAGAATATGCTCGCGGGTCTGGGGCATCGGGCCGTCAGCCGCCGAAACCACCAGAATGGCGCCGTCCATCTGCGCCGCGCCGGTGATCATGTTCTTTACATAGTCGGCGTGGCCGGGACAGTCCACATGCGCGTAGTGGCGGTTCTTGGTCTCATACTCAACGTGCGCCGTGGCGATGGTGATGCCGCGCGCCTTTTCCTCGGGCGCCTTGTCAATCTGGTCAAACGGCGTGAACGTGCCGCCGACGGCTTCAGACAGAACCTTGGTGATCGCCGCCGTCAGCGTCGTCTTGCCATGGTCAACGTGGCCGATGGTGCCGACGTTGCAATGCGGTTTGTTGCGCTCGAATTTTTCCTTCGCCATGTCCGTTTACTCCGTTATCAGCCGGCCAGCCTGGTTTGGATTTCCGAGGAAACCTGCTGGGGAACTTCCGCATAGTGATTGAAATGCATTGTGTACTGGGCGCGCCCCTGGCTCATCGAGCGCAACGTGCTGACGTAGCCGAACATATTAGCCAACGGCACCTGGGCGGAAATCACGCGGGCGTTGCCGCGCTGGTCCATATTGCCGATCTGGCCGCGACGACTGTTGATATCGCCGATGATGTCGCCCATGTACTCATCAGGCGTCACCACCTCGACCCGCATAACAGGCTCAAGCAGCCTCGGCCCGGCCTTGAGCATGCCTTCGCGGAAGGCGGCGCGGGAAGCAATTTCGAAGGCAAGAGGGCTGGAATCCACATCGTGGAATCCCCCATCATAAAGGATCGCCTTGAAGTCGATTACCGGGAACCCCAGGATGGGACCACTGGCAACGGCGCTGATAAGTCCCGCCTGAACGCCGGGGATATATTCCCTGGGTACGCTGCCGCCGACAATCTTGCTCTCGAACTCATAGCCCGAGCCGGGAGGCAGCGGTTCAAAGCGAATCTTCACCCGCGCAAACTGGCCGGTGCCGCCGGTTTGTTTCTTATGGGTGTAATCGACTTCCGTTACCTTGGAGATGGTTTCGCGATAGGCAACCTGGGGAGGCCCGACATCGGCTTCCACCTTGAATTCGCGCTTCATGCGGTCAACGAGGATTTCAAGATGAAGTTCGCCCATGCCCTTAATGATCGTCTGGCCGCTTTCCTGATCCGAGGCCACCCGGAATGAAGGGTCCTCGGCGGCCAGCCTGGACAACGCCATGCCCATCTTTTCCTGGTCGGCCTTGGTCTTCGGCTCGACGGCGACTTCGATAACCGGCTCCGGAAATTCCATGCGTTCGAGGACCACCTGATCGGAGGAATCCGATAAAGTGTCGCCGGTGGTGGTGTACTTAAGCCCGGCAAGGGCGACGATATCGCCGGCCCTGGCTTCTTTCACGTCCTCGCGGCTGTTCGCATGCATCTGCAACATACGCCCGATACGCTCGCGCTTTTCCTTGACGGTATTCTGCACATGATCGGAATTGGAGATAACGCCGGAATAAACGCGGATAAAGGTAAGGGAGCCGACGAAGGGATCATTCATGATCTTGAAGGCCAGCGCCGAGAAAGGCTCATCGTCCGAATTGCTGCGCTCGATTTCATCATCCGAACCGGCCCTGATCCCCTTGATCGCCGGCACGTCGGTGGGCGCCGGAAGGAAATCGACCACTGCGTCAAGCAGAGGCTGTACGCCCTTGTTCTTGAAGGAAGCGCCGCAAATAACGGGAACGAAGGCGCCGTTGACGGTTCCCTTTCGCAGGCATTTCTTGATGACTGCCGTATCGGGGGCCTTGCCCTCCAGATAGGCTTCCATCGCCGCGTCATCCTGATCGATCACTATTTCGATCAATTTTTCACGATATTCATCGGCTTTTGCGCGAAGATCGGCAGGAATTTCCACGGTATCGAACTCGGCGCCGAGGGTCTCGTCCTTCCAGATTATCGCCTTCATCTCGACAAGATCGATAACGCCGGTAAAATCAGACTCGATGCCGATGGGAAGTTGCAAAACAGCCGGAAGAGCGCCCAGACGATCAATAATCATGCTGACGGTGCGGTAAAAATCAGCGCCCGTGCGGTCCATCTTGTTGACAAAACAAATGCGTGGAACATTGTATTTGTCGGCCTGACGCCAGACGGTCTCGGACTGAGGCTCGACGCCGGCGACGCTGTCGAAAACAGCCACCGCCCCGTCAAGGACGCGAAGCGAACGCTCGACTTCGATAGTGAAATCAACATGGCCCGGCGTATCAATAATATTGATGCGATGATCCCGCCAGAAACAGGTAGTCGCCGCCGAAGTTATGGTGATCCCTCGTTCCTGCTCCTGTTCCATCCAGTCCATAGTCGCGGTGCCGTTATGGACCTCGCCGATCTTATAGGAACGTCCGGTATAAAACAGAATCCGCTCTGTGGTCGTGGTCTTGCCAGCATCAATGTGAGCCATGATGCCGATGTTCCGGTAACGATCAAGAGGTGTTATGCGTGCCATGATTACTAACGCCCGACGCCTCTACCAACGATAATGGGAGAAAGCCTTGTTGGCCTCCGCCATCCGGTGCGTATCCTCACGCTTTTTAACTGCGGCCCCGCGATTGTTCGCGGCGTCCAGCAATTCAGCCGACAAGCGTTCGGTCATTGTGTTCTCCGAGCGATTGCGCGACAGATCGACAAGCCACCGGATCGCCAGCGCCTGACGGCGATCACTGCGCACTTCGATAGGCACCTGATAGGTGGCGCCGCCGACGCGCCGCGACTTCACCTCGACCGACGGCTTGACATTGTTGATGGCGTCATGAAAGAGCGCCAAGGGGTCCTGTCCGGTTTTCTTGCCGATAATGTTAAGCGCATTATAGACAATTCTCTCGGCCACCGACTTCTTGCCGTCATACATCAGGCAGTTGGTAAACTTGGTTATAACCTTATCCCCATACTTGGGATCGGCATGAACCTGACGCTTTTCGGCTGAGTGACGGCGTGACATTTTTAAAAACCTCTACTTGGGGCGCTTGGCGCCGTATTTGGAACGGCGTTGACGACGGTCGGTCACTCCCTGGGTGTCCAGGGCGCCGCGAATAATATGATAACGGACGCCGGGAAGATCCTTGACGCGACCGCCGCGCAACAGAACCACCGAGTGTTCCTGAAGATTGTGACCCTCGCCGGGAATATAGCTGGTAACCTCAAAGCCGTTGGTCAACCGCACACGGGCTACTTTCCGCAGCGCCGAGTTAGGCTTTTTCGGCGTCGTCGTGTAAACGCGGGTGCAAACGCCACGCTTCTGCGGACATGATTCCAGCGCCGGAACCTTGTTCCGATCAACCGGCCTCCGGCGGGGCTTGCGAACCAGTTGGTTAATCGTCGGCATCCCGTAATCCACTCCATACGTTTAACGACATGAATACAGCCGTCACAAAACAAAGCCTCTCGTCAAAGAGGCAAAAAAACACCCTTCCGGCGCTTTCTTTATCCGCCGGGAAGGGCGTAAATCCGAATTTTCAATTCTCAATCGGCGCAGCGTCTGAACCGTGCGGCTCACCACCAGCGCCTTTGAAGAAGGCCGGATACTATTCAGACGCCATTAAGCAGTCAAGCAAAACAATCGCCGTTTTCAGCGGTTTTTCAAGGTCTTTTGCCGTTTTGCCTCATAAGACCCGATTATTACCCGATTACGGCGACTTCTTATTCAGCTTCGGCAGCCTCGGCGGCGGCGACAGCCGCCATGCCCTCGGCCAGAGCGGCGTCAGCGACGGAGACCTTGCGGGCAGCCGCCGCATTCTCCTTTTTCCTCTGCTCGGCGGCGATTAAAGCCAAGCCCCGATCCCGCTCGGCGGCGACCTCACGGATGCGATTCATCACGCCGCCGGTGCCCGCCGGAATAAGCCTTCCGACAATGACGTTCTCTTTGAGGCCGACCAGGGGATCGCACTTTCCGGAAACCGCCGCCTCGGTAAGAACGCGGGTGGTTTCCTGGAACGACGCTGCGGAAATGAACGAGTGAGTTTGCAGACTCGCCTTGGTTATGCCCTGAAGAACGGGAATGCCCTTGGCCGGTTTACCGCCATCATCCTTGGCCTTGGCGTTGAGTTCGCTGAACTCGGCCTTATCGGTCAGTTCGCCGACAAGGAAAGTGGTGTCTCCAGGCTCGGTTATCTCAATCTTTTGCAGCATCTGGCGAATAATCACTTCGATATGTTTGTCGTTAATCCTCACGCCCTGCAGGCGATAGACGTTCTGGACCTCGCTGATGAGGTAGGACGCCAGCTTTTCAACGCCCATGACTCTCAGGATGTTATGAGGCACCGGACTGCCGTCCATCAGTGAATCTCCGACCCGCACATAGTCACCTTCCTGAACGGCGATATGCTTGCCCTTGGGAATCAGATACTCCTGGGGGGCCTGCTTGTCGCTGTCGGGGACGACGATGATGCGGCGCTTGTTCTTATAGTCCTTGCCGAACTCGACGCGCCCGTTGATTTCGCTGATGATGGCGAAATCCTTGGGTTTGCGGGCCTCGAACAATTCCGCCACCCTGGGCAATCCCCCCGTGATGTCGCGGGTCTTGACCGACTCCCTGGGTATGCGCGCCAGAACGTCGCCGGCGTGGACGGTTTGACCGTTCTCCACCGACAGGATGGCGTCCACCGACATGAAGTAGCGGGCTTCCAGTCCGTTATCCAGGGCGACAACGTCACCCTTTGCATTCCTGAGGGTGATGCGCGGTTTCAGATCAGAGCCTTTGGGCTGTTGCTTCCAGTCAATAACCACCTTGCTGGCGATGCCGGTGGCGTCATCCAACTGTTCGACCATGGACAGGCCTTCCACCATATCCACATAGTTGGCGATGCCTTCCTTCTCGGTGATGATGGGAAGCGTATAAGGGTCCCACTCGGCCATCTTGTCGCCGGTGGTCGCTTTGGCGCCGTCCTTGACCAAAAGTTTGGCGCCGTACGGGATGCGGTGACGGGCGCGCTCGCGGCCCTGCTTGTCAAGCAGCGTGAGTTCAGTATTGCGGTTCATAACCACCTGAATGCCGGAGCTGTTCTTTACCGTGGTGCAATTACGCAGGACAACCTTGCCGTCGCAATTGGCTTCGATCTTTGACTGTTCGGTGCCGCGCTGAACGGCGCCGCCGATGTGGAAGGTGCGCATGGTAAGCTGGGTTCCGGGTTCGCCGATGGACTGGGCGGCAATAACGCCGACCGCTTCGCCGATATTGACCTTGGTTCCACGCGCCAGATCACGGCCATAACACACACAGCAGGTGCCGATGCTGGTCTCGCAGGTCAGCACCGAGCGAATCTTCACCATTTCGATGTCTTTTTCCTCCAGAACGGAGACATCTTCCTCGTTCAGCAGCCTTCCGGCCTTGAAGATGGCCTTGCCGGTGACGGGATCCTTGATATCCTCGCAGATAGTGCGTCCGAGAACCTGCTCGGACAACGGCGATATCACATCGCCGCCGTCGACGATCGCCCGCGCCGTCAGCCCGTTCTTGGTGCCGCAATCCTCCTCAATGACGATGCAATCCTGGGCAACGTCGACCAGCCGCCGGGTAAGATAGCCGGAGTTGGCCGTCTTAAGCGCCGTATCAGCCAATCCCTTGCGGGCGCCGTGGGTGGAGTTGAAATACTCCAGAACGCTCAGCCCTTCCTTGAAGTTGGCGATGATCGGCGTCTCGATGATCTCGCCCGAGGGCTTGGCCATCAGGCCGCGCATCCCGGCAAGCTGTTTCATCTGGGCCGCCGATCCGCGAGCGCCGGAATGAGCCATCATATAGATGGAATTGACCGGCTTGCCGGGTTCCGTCGTCGAAATCTTTTTCATCATTTCGTCGGCCACCTGATCGGTGCAGTGAGACCATGTGTCGATCACCTTGTTATACTTTTCACCCTGGGTGATCAGGCCTTCCTGATATTGGTTCTCGTACTCCCTGACCTTGTTCTCGGCGGCCTTGACCAAGGCTACCTTGGCCTCGGGAATCACCAGATCATCCTTGCCGAACGAAATGCCGGCCCTACAGGCATAGGTGAAGCCGATGCCCATGATGCGGTCGGCGAAAATCACCGTTTCCTTCTGGCCGCAGAATCGGTAGACCACGTCAATTACGTTGGAAATCTCCTTCTTGGTGATCAGGCGGTTGATCAGGCCGAAGGGAACGTTGGGATTGCGCGGCAGCACGTCGGCCAGCAGCATGCGTCCCGGCGTCGTATCAACAAGAACGACAATCGGCTTGTTGTCCTTGTCAACGGTGCGATAACGGGCCTTGACCCTGGAATGCAGGGTAACGGCGCCGGCGTCAAGAGCATGCTGAATTTCGCCGATGTCAACGAAAGCCATGCCTTCTCCCGGCTCGCCTTCGCGTTCCATGGTCAAATAATAAAGACCAAGCACGATATCCTGAGACGGCACGATGATAGGCTTGCCGTTGGACGGGCTGAGAATGTTGTTGGTCGACATCATCAGCACCCGCACCTCCAGCTGCGCCTCCAGCGACAGCGGCACATGGACGGCCATCTGATCGCCGTCAAAATCGGCGTTAAAAGCGGAGCAGACCAAGGGATGAAGCTGAATCGCCTTACCCTCGATAAGCACAGGCTCGAATCCCTGGATGCCCAGACGATGCAGCGTCGGCGCCCGGTTCAGCATCACCGGGTGCTCACGGATAACCTCTTCCAGGATGTCCCAGACTTCAGGCCGCTCTTTTTCCAGCATCCGCTTGGCAGCCTTGATGGTGGTGGCCATACCGTAGAGTTCCAGCTTTGAATAGATGAAGGGCTTGAACAGCTCCAGCGCCATCTTCTTCGGCAAGCCGCACTGGTGCAGCTTGAGTTCGGGGCCGACCACGATGACGGAACGGCCCGAGTAATCGACGCGCTTGCCCAACAGGTTCTGGCGGAAGCGGCCCTGCTTGCCCTTGAGCATGTCGGACATCGATTTGAGCGGACGCTTGTTGGCGCCGGTAATGGCCCGACCGCGACGCCCGTTGTCGAACAGGGCGTCCACCGCCTCCTGGAGCATGCGCTTTTCATTACGCACGATAATTTCAGGAGCGTGCAACTCGATAAGCCTTTTCAGCCGGTTATTGCGGTTGATTACCCGCCGGTAAAGGTCGTTGAGATCGGAGGTGGCGAAGCGCCCGCCGTCAAGAGGCACAAGAGGACGTAATTCAGGCGGAATCACCGGAATAACCTCAAGAATCATCCACTCCGGGCGGGAGCCGGATTGAATAAAGGCCTCTACCAGTTTGAGCCTCTTGACCAGCTTCTTGCGTTTGGCTTCCGACTTGGTTTCCTTGAGTTCCCCACGCAGGACTTCAAGTTCTTCCTCAAGATCGATAGCCGCCAGCATCTCCCTGATCGCCTCGGCGCCGATGCCGACGCTGAAAGAGTCTTCGCCGAACTCGTCGATTGCCCTTTGATACTGATCGTCGTTCAGCAGTTCGTGCAGCTTCATCGGCGTCAGGCCCGGCTCGATGACCACATAGTTTTCAAAATAGAGAACACGCTCCAGGTCCTTGAGCGTCATATCGACAAGCAGACCGATGCGGCTGGGAAGCGATTTCATGAACCAGATATGCGCCACCGGCGAAGCCAGTTCGATATGGCCCATGCGCTCCCTGCGGACTTTCTGCAACGTCACTTCGACGCCGCACTTTTCGCAGGTGATCCCCTTGTACTTCATGCGCTTGTACTTGCCGCACAGGCACTCATAGTCCTTGTTGGGGCCGAAGATGCGGGCGCAGAACAGGCCGTCGCGTTCAGGCTTGAAGGTTCGGTAATTGATGGTTTCAGGCTTCTTGATTTCGCCGAAAGACCAGGAGCGGATACGCTCCGGGCTGGCGATAGTGATTTTGATCTGGTCAAAGCGCTGGGCGCCGCCGACTTGCCCAAAAACCTTCATCAACTCATTCATGGGATGCTCTCCTCAACCGCGCTTGACTAGTTCAATTCAACGTTGAGGCCGAGGGAATGAAGCTCCTTGACCAAAACGTTAAAGGATTCGGGAATTCCCGCTTCAAAGGTGTCGTCGCCCCGCACGATGGACTCGTAAACCTTGGTGCGGCCGGAAACGTCGTCGGACTTCACCGTCAACATTTCCTGTAGCGTATAAGCGGCGCCGTAGGCCTCAAGCGCCCATACTTCCATCTCACCGAAGCGCTGGCCGCCGAATTGCGCCTTGCCGCCGAGCGGCTGCTGAGTGACCAGACTGTAAGGTCCGATGGAGCGGGCATGGATCTTGTCATCAACCAGATGATGAAGCTTGAGCATGTAGATGTAGCCGACGGTAACCTTGCGATCAAAGGTTTCTCCGGTTCGGCCATCGACCAGGGTAACCTGTCCCGACGACGCCAGTCCCGCCGATTCCAGCATATCGACGATGTCCTTTTCGTGAGCGCCGTCAAACACCGGCGTAGCGATAGGTATGCCGTTGCGCAAGTGGCCCGCCATCTCGACGAGATCACCATCGGAAAGAGGGGCGACATCCTCCTTGTAAGCCTTGTCGCCGTAGATTTCCTTGAGTTTACCCTTGAGCTTCTTGATGTCTGAATCGCCGTTGAGCGTATCCAGCATCTTGCCCACCTGCTGTCCGAGAGTAGCGCAGGCCCATCCCAAATGGGTTTCAAGAATCTGGCCGACATTCATGCGCGAAGGAACGCCCAACGGATTGAGAACGATATCGACAGGCGTCCCGTCTTCCAGATAAGGCATGTCTTCGCAGGGAATAATTTTCGAGATCACGCCCTTGTTGCCGTGACGACCGGCCATCTTGTCGCCGGGCTGAAGCTTGCGCTTCACCGCCACAAAGACCTTGACCATCTTCATTACGCCGGGCGACAGATCATCACCCCGTTGCAGCTTGTCCACCTTGTTCTCAAAGCGGGCCTGCAATGCGGCAATGCTCTCCTCGAAATGCGTCTTCAGCGCCTCGATATCCTTCATCACCTTGTCGTTTGCGATGACGATCTGGGCGCACTGTCCGGTCGTGTATTTAGCCAGAACGTCTTCGGTGATCTTGGTTCCGCCAGCCAGTCCCTTGGGGCCGCTCACCACTTTGCGGTTCATCAGCAACGCCTTCAGGCGGGCATGAAAGCTGCGTTCCAGGATAGCCCGCTCGTCGTCGCGGTCCTTGGCCAACCGCTCGATCTCCGAGCGCTCGATAGCCAGCGCCCGCTCGTCCTTGTCGATGCCGCGTCTGGAGAAGACGCGAACTTCGACGACTGTTCCGGAAACGCCGGGCGGAAGCCTCAGCGACGTATCGCGCACGTCCGAAGCTTTTTCGCCGAAAATGGCGCGAAGCAGCTTTTCCTCCGGGGTCATCGGCGACTCGCCCTTGGGCGTCACCTTGCCGACCAGGATATCCGTCGGTTTAACCTCGGCGCCGATATAAACGATTCCCGCCTCGTCAAGGTTCTTAAGCGCCTCTTCGCCGACATTGGGAATATCGCGGGTGATTTCCTCCTGACCAAGCTTGGTGTCACGCGCCATAACCTCGAATTCCTCGATATGGATGGAGGTAAAGACGTCTTCACGGACAATACGCTCGGAAATAAGGATAGAGTCCTCGAAATTATAGCCGTTCCAAGGCATGAAGGCGACCAGGACGTTACGGCCCAGGGCCAACTCGCCAAGGTCGGTCGAGGGGCCGTCGGCGATGGTATCGCCGACCTCGACGAGATCGCCGACCTTTACCAGCGGCCGCTGGTGCAGATAGGTGTTCTGGTTGGAACGCTGGAACTTCAAGAGCTTGAAGATATCAACGCCGGCCGCCGAATGAGATGTCTCCTCGGTGGCGCGAATGACGATGCGGGTGGCGTCAACCTGATCGACCACGCCCGCCCGTTTGGCGATGATGGTGGCCCCTGAATC
Source organism: Rhodospirillales bacterium RIFCSPLOWO2_02_FULL_58_16 (assembly GCA_001830425.1). NCBI lineage: Bacteria > Pseudomonadati > Pseudomonadota > Alphaproteobacteria > Rhodospirillales > Rhodospirillales bacterium RIFCSPLOWO2_02_FULL_58_16. The sequence continues at coordinate 6,018 of MIAA01000031.1, read as the reverse complement.
GCTGGCCACCGGCGCTTCCATGCCGGTGCCGACCAACGGCGCCTCGCTTTTTATCAACGGCACGGCCTGACGCATCATATTGGAACCCATAAGGGCGCGGTTGGCGTCATCGTTCTCAAGGAACGGAATAAGCGCCGACGCCACCGAAACAAGCTGCTTCGGCGAAACGTCCATATAATCAATGTCTTCCGGCCGGCAAAAAAGAAAGTCGCCGCCGACGCGGCAACTCACCAGATCGGAAACGTAGCGTCCCTTGCCGTCCAGTTCGGCATTGGCCTGGGCGATGGTGTAGCGCCCTTCCTCCATAGCCGACATGTACTGCACTTCATCGGTGACATGTCCCTTCGCCACTTTGCGATAAGGGGTTTCGATGAAGCCGTATTTATTGATCCGCGCATAGGTCGCCAGGGAATTGATAAGCCCGATATTCGGTCCTTCCGGCGTCTCAATGGGGCAGATGCGCCCATAGTGGGTAGGATGAACGTCACGCACCTCAAACCCGGCCCGCTCCCTTGTCAGACCGCCCGGTCCAAGGGCCGAAAGACGGCGCTTGTGGGTAATCTCGGAAAGAGGATTGGTCTGGTCCATGAACTGGCTGAGCTGGGAAGAGCCGAAGAACTCGCGCACCGCAGCGGCGGCGGGCTTGGCATTAATCAGATCATGAGGCATGACGGTGTCGATATCGACGGAACTCATCCGCTCACGAATAGCCCGCTCCATACGCAACAGGCCGATCCGATACTGATTTTCCATAAGCTCGCCGACGGAACGCACCCGACGGTTCCCCAGATGGTCGATGTCGTCGATCTCGCCGCGACCGTCCTTGAGTTCAACCATGGTCTTGACCACTTCGAGAATGTCCTCCTTGCGCAGGACGCGAAGCGTATCCTCGGTCTCAAAGCCCAGACGGGCGTTCATCTTAACCCGTCCGACCGCTGAAAGATCGTATCGATCAGAATTAAAGAACAGACTTTTAAACAAGGCCGCCGCCGTATCCAGGGTCGGCGGCTCGCCCGGGCGCATAACCCGATAGATATCGATAAGCGCCTCTTCACACGTCGTGTTCTTGTCCACCGCCAGGGTGTTGCGGATATAGGGACCGACGTTAATATGGTCGATGGCAAGGGTAACCAACTCGTCGATCCCGGCCTTTTCCAGCTCTCCCAGAACGGCTTCGGTGATCTCCCCGCCCGCTTCGACAAAAACTTCACCCGTCTTTTCATTGACCAGATCGGTGGCCATGTAACGACCGACCAGCTCTTCCTCGGGAACAAGCTGCTCCTTGATGCCCTTGGCCATAAGATCCCGGATGAGGCGGGCCGTCATCTTGGTTCCCTTCTCGACCACCACCTTGCCGGTTTTGGCGTTAATGACGTCGTTGACGGTCTTGATGCCTCGCTGGACCTCGGGATTGAAATCCGTCTTCCACCCCTTCTTGGTGCGGACGAAGATCAGCTTCTTGTAAAAGTAGTCGAGAATATCGATAGTCGACATGCCGACCACTTCCTCGGGATCAAGAGGCTTGCCTTCAGCCTCGCGCTTAATACGCAGTTTTGCGGTTTTTTCGCTGTCCAGCGCCATAAGCAGCGTCGTCACCGGCAGCTTGCGGCGGCGGTCAATACGCACATAAACCAAATCCTTGGCGTCGAATTCAAAGTCCAGCCAGGAACCGCGATAGGGGATAATCCGCGCCGCGAACAGGAACTTGCCTGAAGAGTGAGTCTTGCCGTTGTCGTGGTCAAAGAAGACGCCCGGAGAACGGTGCATCTGGGAAACGATAACGCGCTCGGTGCCGTTGATGACGAAAGTGCCGTTGTTGGTCATCAACGGCATGTCGCCCATATATACGTCCTGCTCCTTGATGCCGCGAATGGAGCGGGCGCCGGTTTCCTCATCAATGTCCCATACGATAAGGCGCAAAGTAACCTTCAGCGGGGCCGCGAAGGTCATGCCGCGCTGCTGACACTCTTCCACGTCATATTTCGGCGGCTCGAAATAATATTTGACGAATTCCAGAGTGCCTCTCTCGGCGAAATCCTTGATCGGGAAAACCGACGTAAAGACCTCCTGCATGCCGCTGTTTTCCCGCGTTTCAGAATCACCATCCATCTGAAGGAACTGATCATATGATGTTTTCTGAACCTCGATGAGATTCGGCATAGGCACAGCCGTCGACAGACGACCGAAATATTTGCGGATACGCTTGCGACCCGTATAGGACTTATCCATTACTTACGATTCCCCATGAATAGCTATTTTTTCGACCCGCGCCGCCATCCGGTCACCGCAACCGGAGATGGGACGAGCCATAAAACACAAACATTGCGGGCGCATCCGTTTTTCCGGCCTCGGCAAGGCCAATACGGACGGATGCGCACATGGGACTGCGCCGGGCGGAAGCGCTAAAATCACTGCCTCCGCCCGGTCTTTGATAATTAGAAACGCTGTTTGACCGACAAATCAAAGGCGCCGCCTTATTTGAGTTCAACCGTAGCGCCCGCTTCTTCGAGCGTTTTCTTGATTTTCTCGGCATCCTCTTTCTTGACGCCTTCCTTGATCACCTTAGGCGCGCTTTCAACCAGGTCCTTGGCTTCCTTCAGACCAAGATTGGTTATGGCGCGAACTTCCTTGATGACGTTGATTTTCTTGTCGCCGAAGGACGTAAGGACGACATCGAATTCGTCCTTCACCTCGGCGACGGCGGCTCCTCCGACCGGTCCGGCGGCGGCCATGGCCACCGGCGCGGCGGCGGAAACGCCCCACTTTGCTTCCAGCAACTTGGACAGATCGGCCGCTTCCATGACGGTCAGGCTCGACAAATCCTCTGCTATTTTATTCAAATCGGCCATTTCAACTTTCTCCTTGGGCTTGAACTGTTAACTGTTAAAAAAATTTCACGCGGCCTTGTCTTGCTTGGCGCGGGCGCAAAGCACCCGAGCCAGTTGACCTGCCGGAGCCTGCAATACGCCGGCGATGCGCGTCGCCGGAGCTTTAAGCAGACCGACCAGCTTGGCCCTCGATTCATCAAGGGAGGGCATGGCCGCCAAGGCCCTGACGCCTTCAGCGTCGAGCAATGTCTCGCCGAAGGCCCCGCCGATGATGATCAGCTTTTCGTTGGTTTTGGCGAAATCCACGATGGCCTTGGCGGGCGCCACCGGGTCAGCGGAATAAGCTATTGCCGTCGGCCCGGTAAACATCCCGTCCAGGTTCTTGTATTTCGTCCCGTCCAACGCAAGCCGCGTGATCCGGTTTTTGGTCACTTTGAAGTTTGCTCCCGCTTTCCGCATGTTATCGCGGAGAACTCCCATTTCGGCGACCGTCAGCCCGCAATAGTGGGCAACGACGACGGTGGAAGCTCCCTCGAAAACCGTGCGCAACGAGGCGACCAATTCTTGTTTATGAGACCGGTCCACTTTATCGACTCCAGTTTCCTGCTCCGCTCCGCCGTGAAGGCGGATGCGGCGCTGTTGGTCAAATGGCCCCCATTATTAAAAGGGGCCGGCTCGCCCGTCCAAAACACCAGTTCAAGCCGTCCGAAGGCGCTTGTAAAAAACAAGCGTCCCAAAACGGGTCTTTACTGTCTACGCAGGCGGGAATTCCCCATTAAAGCGCCCGACCGGGCGCCGCCTACGGTCTTGGACAGGTTGGAGACGGGTTTCCCCGCTCCCCTTGCCGCTCCCGGCCATAACGACCGGGAACGGAACCCTTGTTCCCCGCCGGCGTCAGCCGAACAGGGTAGCTACATTCAATTTCAGGCCCGGCCCCATGGTCGAGCTTATGCTCACCCGTTTGAGGTAGGACCCCTTGGAGCCGCTCGGTTTGGCCTTGACGATGGCGCTGATGAATGTGGATACATTCTCAAGCAAGGCGTCATCGCTGAAGCTCGCCTTGCCGACGCCGGCGTGAACAATGCCGGTCTTCTCGGCGCGAAATTCAATCTGCCCCCCCTTGGCGGCCTTAACGGCGGCGGCGACATCGTTGGTTACGGTGCCCAGCTTGGGATTGGGCATCAGACCGCGCGGTCCCAGAACCTTGCCCAGACGACCTACAATGGCCATCATGTCCGGCGTCGCGATACATCTTTCGAAGTTCATCTCGCCCTTGGCGATTTTCTCGGCCAGATCCTCGGCACCGACCAGATCGGCGCCTGCATTCAAGGCCTCTTTGGCCTTGGCGTCCTTGGCAAAAACGGCGACTCGCGTGGTCTTGCCGGTGCCATGAGGCAAAGCGACGATGCCGCGCACCATTTGATCGGCATGACGAATGTCGATCCCCAGGTTGATAGCGATCTCGACGGTCTCATCAAACTTTGCGGTAGCGTTTTTCTTGATCAGCTTAAGCGCCTCCGGAAGTTCATAGAACGCCTCGCGGTCAATGTTGGCGGAGGCCTTCTTCATGCGTTTTCCCATTTTTTTCGTCATCGCTTTACCCCACCACCTCGATACCCATGGACCGCGCCGAACCGGCGACCATCCGACATGCGGCGTCAATGTCGGTGGTATTCATGTCCACCATTTTTTTCTCGGCGATCTCGCGGACCTGCTCCATGGTCACGTTGCCGACAACCTCCTTGCCGGGAGTCTTGGACGCCCCGGTAATCTTCGCCGCCTTCTTCAGCAGAAAGCTGACGGGCGGCGTCTTGGTGATGAAAGAAAAAGTTCTGTCGCCATAGGCGGTAATAACCACCGGTATGGGCATTCCCTGTTCCATATTCTGGGTCTGCGCATTGAACGTCTTGCAGAATTCCATGATATTCAAGCCGGCTTGTCCGAGCGCCGGACCGATAGGCGGCGAAGGGTTAGCTTGCCCCGCCGGCACTTGCAGCCGAATGTATCCTTTTATTTTTTTCGCCATTTCATCTCCTCAGGCAATGGTCTCTCACTGAGTGCGCGGTACGGCTTTGGCCGGCCTCCCGCACGGTTAAATCTCTATATTTTCTCGACCTGGGAATACTCCAGCTCAACCGGCGTCGCGCGCCCGAATATGGACACGGCGATCTTGAGTCTGGCGCGTTCCTCGTCAACTTCCTCGACAAACCCGTTAAACGAATTGAACGGACCGTCGCAAACCCGGACCTGCTCGCCCACCTCGAACAAAATAGACGGCTTGGGCCGGTCGATTCCTTCCTGCACCTGATACATAATGCGCTCGGCCTCGGCTTCGGTAATCGCCGTCGGCCGGCCGCCGCCGCCGAGAAACCCCGTCACCTTCGGCGTGTTCTTGACCAAGTGCCAGCTATCGTCGGTCATTACCATCTTGACCAGCACATAGCCCGGAAAGAACTTGCGTTCGGCGTTTACTTTGGCGCCGCGACGCATTTCCACCACTTCCTCGACGGGCACCAGAATTTTCTCGAAATTTCCTTCCATCCCCGCCTGAACGGCCTGCTCCTCAATAGATTGAGCGACCTTCTTCTCGAAGCCGGAATAAACGTGAATTACATACCAACGCGCCGTCATGGCTCAACTACCCAGTCCGAAGATTAAACGTACGCCCGACGCCATGACCTGATCGACGACGAAAAAGAATAACGCGGTCATTATCACCATAATGAACACCATAACGGTGGACAAGCTCGTTTCCTTGCGGGTCGGCCAAGTAACCTTGGCCGCTTCCTGACGAACTTCCTGGATAAAACGCGCCGGACTTGTCTTCGTCATTTTTTGTCGTTTTCCGTTCAATCGTTAAGCCGGAGCTTATCTTCTAATGTTTTAACCAGTGGCAGGGGCAGCAGGGATCGAACCTGCGGCCTGCGGTTTTGGAGACCGCCGCTCTACCAACTGAGCTATACCCCTAATCACGCTATCTCGGGTTCTCCCGCCCACCCGACCGGGGATGGAGAGAAATCGGGTGAGACCCCCAAGGCCTCACAACAGCACAGCCGTCCCCCGGTCACGATGACAGGAACAATTCCTTTTTTCTACTCGATAATCGAAGCGACGACGCCGGCGCCGACGGTGCGTCCGCCTTCGCGGATGGCGAACCTCAAGCCTTCGTCCATGGCGATCGGATTGATCA
>MIAA01000030.1:22051-36071 GCA_001830425.1 Rhodospirillales bacterium RIFCSPLOWO2_02_FULL_58_16 | reverse complement strand
GCCTTTTTTCTCTCTCTATCTTCCTCTGTGTCTCAGTGCCTCTGTGGTCCATAAAACGGTGCTTCTTTCAGTCAACGCGCCGATTGAAGATCGGCATCGGCAGTAAGGGCTGGCGGGACGCCAAGGCGTGTCTATACTGCCGCCATGAGCCGGCAGACTACCGCTTCCGAGAAAAATTTCCGTCCCGCCGCGCTGGTCGCCGGGGTGCGCGGCGCGTTGTGGCTGACGGAAGACGGCGAGGTGGAAGAGTTGTCCCACGGCGCGGCGGCGCAGCGCCTGGGCAAGGGCCTGCCGGTGCTGGTTTGCCATTCCGTCGCCGTCGCCAGACGGCTCAACATTAAAAAATTCCCTGCTCTCGATTTACTGGAGTTGTTTGCCTTCGTCCGTCCGGCGCGGTTTTGCCTTCCGACGGCGCGGGGTCTGGCCCAGGCGTTGGGGCTGCCGATACCGGGAACGCCGGAAAAAGAGGCCGCCTCTCTGTTCGCCGCCGCCGAGGCGTTGCTTGATGAATTATCCGACCTTACCGACAAGGCGCGGGGCGAGGCCTTGCCCATCGCCTTCGCCATGACCCCCGTCTGGCCGTGGGGGCCGATGGTGCTGGAGGCGTTAGGGGGCGCCGCCCTTCCTCCCTCACGCACGGCGATGACCGGCCTCGCCGTATGGAATCGGCTTGAGGAGTGGAGCGAGACGGGACCGCCGCCACCCCCCGGCAACGAACCGGTAAAGCCGGAAGAAGCGCGCAAACGGCTTAAGCAACTTCTCGGCTCCGATGCGGAGGAACGCCCCCAGCAGGCCGATTACGCCGGGGCGGTTACCCACGCCTTCGCGCCCCGTGACCGCGAGGGGGAGCCGTGTCTGGTGCTGGCCGAGGCCGGCACCGGCGTCGGCAAGACGCTGGGCTATATCGCTCCGGCCGGCGTGTGGGCCGAAACCAACAAGGGCTGCGTGTGGATCAGCACATTCACCCGCAACCTTCAGCGCCAGTTGGACGGCGAGTTGGACCGGCTCTATCCGGACGCCGCCGAAAAGGCCCGTAACGTGGTCATCCGCAAAGGCCGGGAGAACTATTTCTGTCTGCTGAATTTCGAGGAAGCGGTGAACCGTTTTGCCGGCGGCGGCAACCTGATGCTTAACGGCAATGAAACGACGGCGCTGGGGCTGGTGGCGCGGTGGGTTTCGGCCGGCCGCGACGGCGACATGGCGGGAGGCGACTTCCCGGCGTGGCTGGCCGGGTTGCTGGGGCGGGAACTGACGCTGGACCTCACCGACACCAGGGGCGAATGCGTTTATTCGGCCTGTTCCCATTACCGCCGGTGTTTCGTCGAGCGCTCTATCCGTCGCGCCCGCAACGCCCGCATCGTCGTCGCTAACCACGCACTGGTGATGATCCAGGCGGCGCTGGGCGCCGGCGGGGAAGATTCTCTTCCCGTCCGCTATGTCTTTGACGAAGGTCATCATATTTTCGGCGCCGCCGACGGCGCTTTTTCGCTCCACCTCACCGGCAACGAGGCCGCCGAGTTGAGGCGCTGGATATTAGGCGCCGAGGACGGAATGCGCTCACGCTCACGCGGACTTAAGGCGCGCATCGGCGATCTGGTGGAGGGCGACGAGGCGGCAAGTTCGGCCTTGGCCGAGGCGCTGCGCGCCGCCCGCGCTCTGCCCGCTCCCGATTGGCGCCGGCGTTTGGCCGGAGGCGAGCCGCGAGGCCCGGCTGAAACCTTTCTGTTCCTGGTGCGTCAACAGGTTTATGCCCGTCATTCTGAAACTAAATCCGCCTACAGTCTTGAGACCGCGACCGCCTCGCCGGTTCCCGGAATGACCGAGGCGGCGCAGGCTCTCGAAGAGGCGCTGATCCGCATGTCCGGGCCGCTGAACGTGCTGGGCAAGGCGCTGGGCGGCATTCTCGACACAAAGGCCGCCGAGCTGGATACCGCGTCCAGGCTGCGCGTCGAGGCGGTGCGCCGGGGACTTGAGCGCCGCGCCTTGGTCTATGTCGAGGCATGGCGAGCCATGCTCGGCGCTATCGGCAAAGCCGCTCCGCCCGAATTTGTCGATTGGTTCGGCGTCGAGCGCATAGCGGGGCGCGACGTTGATATCGGCCTGCATCGCCACTGGCTGGACCCGACCATTCCCTTCGCCGAGACGGTAGCCAAGCCGGCGCAGGGCCTGCTGGTGACATCGGCGACGCTGCGCGACGGCACCGGCGACGAGGATATCGACTGGGCCTGTGCGCTGGCCCGCACCGGCGCCGCTCATCTGGCCTCGCCACCGGTTCTCAGCGTTGTGCCTTCGCCGTTTGACTATAAGGAACAGACGCGGGTGCTGGTGGTAGGCGACGTTTTGCGCACCGATCCGGCGGCGGTGTCCGCCGCCTACCGGGAGCTTTTCCTCGCCGCCGGCGGCGGGGCCTTGGGGCTGTTCACCGCCATCAACCGCCTGAAAGAAGTATACAAGCGCATTGCGCCGGCGCTGGAGGCGGCGGGGCTGGAACTGTTGAGCCAGCATGTGGACGCCATGGATACCGGCGCCCTGATCGACATCTTCCGCGCCGAGGCCGATTCGTGTCTGCTCGGCACCGACGCGGTGCGCGACGGCGTCGATGTGCCGGGCCGCTCGCTGCGTCTGATCGTCTTTGATCGCGTGCCGTGGCCCCGGCCCGATATTCTGCACAAGGCTCGCCGCGAGGCTTTCGGCAACGGACGGCGTTTCGATGAGATGCTGACCAGGCTGAAGCTCAAGCAGGCTTACGGGCGGCTGCTCAGGCGCGGCGATGATCGCGGGGTTTTCGTCATGCTGGACGGGGGACTGCCTTCAAGGATGGCCGGCGCTTTTCCGGAAGGCGTGGAAATCCGGCGCCTCGGTCTGGCCGAAGCGATAGAGGAAACCCGATCATTCCTTGATAACAGTCTGCATTGAGGAGGATAGAGAAAAAAAGCAGGAGGAACTTCGCTTAATCTTCTCTGCGCCTCTGTGCCTCTGTGATCAAAACACACAGGCCGATAATTCCCTCTTCGATGCCCTTTAACTCTCCCTTTATTAAAGAGGGGGATTGATTGTGCGGCGTTGCCGCAGCGACGGAAACTTTGGCGCCTTATTTTTTTTGCCGCTTGATCATGGATCGGATTATACTCGTCGGCGCGGCTTCCTGATGAGGTCCAAAGTGGTTAAAAACAACAACGGGGCAAATGCAACCGTGATCGCCGCCGAGGTTCTCGGAGACCTTATCAGCAATCTCAACAGGGGCGGCTATCCGGTCATCGGCCCTCGGGTCAAGGACGGCGCCGTAGTCTATGAGCCGGTAAGCGGCGCCGCCGATCTTCCCCTCGGCGTCATCGACCGCCAGCAGCCCGGCGCCTATCGCCTGAAAAAGAAGAACCGGGCCGGATTCTTCGATTTCACCCTTGGGCCGCAATCCTGGAAACGCTATCTTTTTCCGCCGTCGCAGCGGCTGTGGAAAGCTACGCTCGATAAGGACGGCTTCGTTATGGAGCCTGGGGCCGCCGTCCCCCGTCAGGCCTTTATCGGAGTCCGGGCCTGCGAACTGCGCGCCATGGAAATTCAGGACCGGGTGTTTGCCGACGGCGCTTACGCCGACCCCGCCTATCGGTCGCGCCGCGAAAAGACTTTTATCGTCGCGGTGAATTGTCGGCGGGCCGGCGCTACCTGCTTTTGCGTCTCCATGGGGGCCGGGCCGAAGGCCGAGAAGGGATACGACATCGTACTGACCGAACTTACCGACGGCGGTCGTCATGATTTTCTGGTCGAGGCCGGATCAAAACGCGGCGAACTGGTTATCGGCAAACTGTCTTCCCGCCCTGCCGCCGAGGCCGACCGCAGGGCGGCCGCCAAGGCTGTCGCCAAGGCCGCTGCGGCCATGGAACGCAAGATGCCGGGCAACGCCCGCGAGATCATGCTCGGCAATCTGGCAAGCCCGTATTGGGACAAGATCGCCGAGCGTTGCCTGTCCTGCGGCAACTGCACCATGGTTTGTCCCACCTGTTTTTGCTCCACGGTGAGCGACTTAACCAGCCTCGACGGCAGGACGGCGGAGCGTCGGCGGCGCTGGGATTCCTGCTTCACCATGGATTTCAGCTACATCCACGGCGGCAGTCTTCGCCGCAGCGGCGGCGCCCGCTTCCGCCAGTGGATGACCCACAAGCTCGCTCACTGGCGCGATCAATTCGGTACGTCGGGCTGCGTCGGTTGCGGGCGGTGCATCACTTGGTGCCCGGTCGGCATCGACATTACCGAGGAAATACGAAACTTCGGAAAGAACGGGAGGAAAACGTAATATGGTCAAGATCGAGGGTTTCGACAAGCTGATGAGAGAGCATCATTTCTTCAGGAATATGGCGAAGGAATCGTGCAGGATTCTCAGCGGCTGCGCGAAAAACGAACGCTTCGACGCCGACGCCTGCATTATTCGCGAGGGCGACCCGGCTGACAAGTTCTACCTGATCCGCGACGGCGCCGTGGCGCTGGAACTGCATATGCCGGGCAAGAACCCCATCATCCTGGAGACCCTGCACACCGGCGATATTTTCGGCTGGTCGTGGATTGTGTCCCCCTACAAGTGGTCCTATGACGCTCGCGCCGTCAAGCCCACCCGGCTGATCAGCCTGGAAGCCAAATGCCTGCGCAAAAAGATAAAGAAAAATCATACGCTGGGCTTTGACCTTTACAGTCAGTTCATCCCGGTCATGGGCAAGAGACTGAACGCGACCCGTTTGCAAATGATCGACATCTACGGCAAGTCATGAGAGAAGCCCGTCAAAACGATCCGATGACGCCGACGCCCTACCGCGTTCTCGAAAAACGCAGGGAACAGGCCGATTCCTTTACTCTTGAACTGGCGTCAATCAATGCCGGCGGCGGCCAAAACTTTCGTCCCGGCCAGTTCAATATGCTGTACGTCTTCGGCGTCGGCGAGGTTCCCATCAGCATCAGCGGCGATCCGGCAAACGCCGACAGGCTGGTTCACACCATCCGCAACGTCGGCGGAGTGACCAACGCCATGGCCGGGCTGAACAAGGGCGATGTGATCGGGGTGCGCGGCCCCTTCGGCAGCGCCTGGCCGGTCAAAGAGGCCGAGGGCGACGACGTGGTCATCATCGCCGGCGGCGTCGGCCTCGCGCCGCTCCGCCCGGCCATCCATCATGTCCTCACCGACCGCAGCAAGTACGGTCGCTTTGTAATTCTTTACGGCGCCCGCACCCCGCGTGACATCATGTTCATGCCGGAACTCATGAAATGGCGGGGGCGGTTCGATACCCAAGTCGAAGTCACCGTTGACCGCACAAGCAACGACTGGTCCGGCAATGTCGGCGCCGTCACCAAGCTCATACCGAGGGCCGATTTTGACCGTGGCCGGGCGACGGTCCTCGTCTGCGGACCGGAGATCATGATGCGGTTCGCCATTGCCGAACTTGACGGGTCGGGAGTTTCCAAAGACTCCATTTATGTTTCCATGGAGCGCAACATGAAGTGCGCCGTCGGCTTTTGCGGCCATTGTCAGTTCGGCGGATATTTTGTGTGCAGGGACGGGCCTGTCTTTCCCTACGGCAAGATCGAGGCCTTGTTAAAAATCAGGGAGTTGTGAGCATGGTCAAGAGACCCAAACTCGCGGTATGGAAGTTTTCGTCTTGTGACGGCTGCCAATTAAGCCTGATTGACTGCGAGAATGAATTGTTGAGCATCGCCGGGGCGGTGGAGATCGCCTATTTCCTCGAAGCCACTCGATCCCGGGTCAAGGGTCCGTATGACATTTCGCTGGTCGAAGGCTCGATCACCACTCCCGAGGAGCAAGTACGCATCCAGAAGGTGCGCCGTCAGTCCAAACTGCTGATCACCATCGGCGCCTGCGCCACCGCCGGCGGCATTCAGGCGCTGCGCAACTTCGCCGATGTCGAGGAATTCACCCGCGCCGTTTACGCCCATCCCGAATACATCAAGACCTTGGGTAAATCGACGCCGATAGAGGATCATGTGGCGGTCGATATGGAACTCAGGGGCTGCCCGATCAACAAGGCGCAGCTTCTCGAAGTGATCGGCTCGTTGCTGGTCGGACGGCGGCCCGACACGCCCGCTCACAGCCAATGTATCGAATGCAAGCTGGCGGGCGCGGTCTGCGTTATGGTGGCCAAGGGCGAGCCTTGCCTCGGCCCCGTCACCCAGGCCGGTTGCGGCAATGTCTGCCCGACCTGCGCTCGCGGCTGTTACGGCTGCTTCGGCCCCAAGGAGACCCCCAACGCCGCCGCGCTGGCTGAACGTTTGGGAGAACTCGGCGCCGACCGCAAACAGGTGCGCGACCTGTTCAGAAGCTATACGGCCTACGCCGAGCCTTTCCGCAAGGAGAGCGAAGCCCATGACTAAAAGTAAAAGCCGCACGATCAAGGTAGATGCTTTGGCCCGCGTCGAGGGCGAGGGGGCGTTGGACCTGCACATCAAGGACGGCGTCATAAAGAACATCAAGTTTCGCATTTTCGAGCCGCCCCGCTTCTTTGAGGCCTTCCTTCGCGGCCGCGCCTATTCCGAGGCTCCCGACATCACGGCCCGCATTTGCGGCATCTGCCCCATCGCCTACATTATGGGCGCAAGTCAGGCCATGGAAGACGCCCTCGGCGTGACGGTGAGCGGGCCGCTGCGCGACCTGCGCCGCATGATCTATTGCGGCGAGTGGATCGAAAGCCATGTGCTGCACGCCGCCATGCTGCACGCGCCCGACTTCCTGGGGTTGGATGACGCCTTGCAGATCGCCGCCGCCGACCCGGCGCTGGTTGAAAAGGCGCTTCGCCTCAAGAAACTGGGCAATACTATTCTGGAAGTGATCGGCGGGCGGGCCATTCATCCGGTAAACCTGAAGGTCGGCGGCTTCTACAAGGCGCCGGCCAAGGCGGCGGTGCGCGGTCTGGCCGGCGAACTGGAATGGGGCGTCAAAGCCTCCCGTGAACTGGTCCTGGCCTTCGGCGGCTTCGACTTTCCCGACTATAACCATGATTACACCTTCGTCTCGCTCCATCATCCTGATGAATACGCCATCCATGAAGGCGACATCATCAGCAATCGCGGGCTTGATATTCCGGTGCGCGGCTTTCTCGAACATTTCGACGAGGAGCATGTCAGGCACTCCAACGCCCTTCACGGCATGATGCGCGACGGCGCGGCTTATCTGGTCGGGCCGCTGGCCCGCTATAACAACAACTACAAGCAACTATCCTCGCTGGCGAAAAAGACGGCCAAGGCGGTCGGCCTGGGGGCCGTCTGCACCAATCCCTTTCAAAGCATTCTGGTGCGCATGATCGAGGTCATCTACGCCTGCGAGGAGGCGCTGCGCATCGCCGAAAGCTATGAGGAGCCGGATTCTTCATGCGTTGAGGTAACGCCCGGTCGCGGGGAGGGGCACGGCTGCACCGAGGCGCCGCGCGGTATTTGCTACCATCGTTACCGGCTCGGCGACGACGGGCGCATTCTGGATGCGCGCATTGTCCCGCCGACGGCCCAGAACCAGAAACAGATCGAGGCCGACCTTCGCGGCATCGTCGAGCGTAACATGAGTCTATCGGACGACAAGTTGAAATGGCGTTGTGAACAGGCGATCCGCAATTACGATCCCTGCATCTCCTGCGCTACTCATTTTCTGAAGTTGACGATCAAGCGTGACTGATAAAATTATCGGCATCGGCAATGCCTGGCGCGGCGACGACGGGGCGGGGGCGGCGGTGGCGGAGCGGTTGCGCGAAATGGGCATCGACGCCGAAGCCCAGGACGGCGACGGCGCCGAGCTGATGGAATCGTGGAAGGGCTGCGACGGCGCAATCATTATCGACGCCGCCGTTTCCGGCGCTCCGCCCGGCGTCGTGCATCGCTTTGACGCCGCTGAAAGTGAAATCCCCAAGCGCTTCTTTCGTTATTCGTCCCATCTGTTCGGGGTCGCCGAGGCGGTCGAGACGGCGCGTCTCCTGGGACGTCTCCCCAAACGGCTTATCGTTTACGGAATCGAGGGGGCGAACTTTAATCTCGGCTCGCCGATGTCGCCGGAGGTGGAAAAGGCCGTAACCGAGACGGCGGCGCTGATCAAGGGCGAACTGGATCATGCATGAGATGTCGCTTATCGAAGGCGTGTTCCGCCTCATTGAGGAACAGGCGAAGGTCGAGAACTTCCGTCGGGTAATAACGGTTCGGCTGGATGTCGGCGAGTTATCCCACGCCGAGCCGGACGCCCTGCGCTTTTGCTTTGAGGCCGCCGTCGGCGGCACGTCGGCAAAAGGCGCGGCGCTGGAGATTGTCCATGTGCCGGGACTTGCTTTATGTATGCGGTGCGACAGGCAGGTGGCGCTCAGGCGGCTGATCGACGGCTGCCCGGATTGCGGCGGCCACAGGTTACAGGTAGTCGAGGGCGCGGAATTGCGCCTGAAAGAGCTGGAGGTGGAGTGATGCCGGTGGACGTAAAAAATGACTCTGAAAAATCCTCCCCCTTGTTTAAGGGGGAGTTATCAGCCTGTGTGTTTTTACCACAGAGGCATAGAGGCGCAGAGAAGATTAAGCGAAGTTTTTTCCTGCTTTTTCTTTTTTCTCTCTATCCTCCTCTGTGTCTCTGAGCCTCTGTGTTTCATAAAACAGTGCTTGTTCCGGTCAACGCGCCGTGCGTTAGGGCATCGGCGGCCATAGGCTGCAAGTGGTGGTGGGCGCCGAATTGCGCCTGAAAGAGCTTGAGGTGGAGTGATGTGCGAAGTCTGCGGCTGCGGCGAACAAAGCCGCATTGTTCGCATCGGCCAGGATGTTCTGTCTCACAACGACAAGCACGCCGTTCGCAACAGGACGCGCTTTGCCGAGAGAGGGGTGCTGGCCCTCAACCTGATGTCCTCGCCCGGTTCCGGTAAAACCACCCTGCTGGTCCGCACCGCCGTCGAGTTGAAGCAATGCTTTCCGGTCGCCGTTATCGAGGGCGATCAGCAGACCGATCTGGACGCCGAACGTATCCGCGAGACCGGCGTTCCGGCGGTTCAGGTCAATACCGGCAAGGGCTGCCATCTGGACGCCCATATGGTCGGCCATGCCGCCGAAGACCTTGACTTGGCTCATGGCGCGGTGTTGTTCATCGAGAACGTCGGCAATCTGGTCTGCCCCGCCGCTTTCGATCTTGGCGAAGCCCGCAGGGCAGTTATCCTTTCGGTCACCGAGGGGGACGACAAGCCGCTCAAGTATCCCGGCATGTTCGCCGCCGCCGACCTGATGATCATCAGCAAGATCGACCTGCTGCCTCATGTTGATTTCGACATAAAACGGTGCGTCGGATATGCTCGGCGGATGGTTCCCGACTTGACTGCATTGCAGCTTTCGGCCAAGACCGGCGAGGGCCTGGAAGACTGGTTCGCCTGGGTTAAGGCCGAGCGGCAAGCGGTAAAGTAAGGAAACGTCTTGAATCTGTCCGCAACAAACAAATCGAATGACGGGATTGTCCGGTTGCCCCGACCGCTGCCGTCGGTGGTCGGCCTAGGGCCGTTCCTCAAGGCCACGATAACGCTGATCGAGGGGACGACGGCAACGATTTCCCGGCCCGCCGGCGACCTGGGGACGCCGGAGGCGATCTTGCGCTACCGGGAGACGGCGGAACGCCTGTTGTCCGGGGTCGAGTTACGCGCCGCCGCTCATGATCTTCATCCCGACTTTTACTCCACGCATTACGCCGAGGAACTGGACCTGCCCCTGATCGCCGTGCAGCACCACCACGCCCATATCGCCGCGCTGGCCGCCGAGCACGGCTACGAGGAGCTGATGATCGGCCTCGCCCTTGACGGTTTCGGGCTAAGCCCTGAAGGAGAGGCCTGGGGCGGCGAACTGCTGCTGGTCGAGGGGGCGGATTGTGAACGCATCGGCCACATGGCGACTCTGCCGCAACCGGGCGGCGACGCGGCGGCCCGCGAACCGTGGCGCATGGGGGCGGCGGCGCTGCATGTTCTCGGACGGGGCGACGAGATTGCCTCCCGCTTCGCCGCTTATCCGCAGGCCGGGCCGCTGGCCGTGATGTTGGACAAGGATGTTAATTGTCCGCGCACGTCAAGCTGCGGCCGCCTGTTTGACGCCGCCTGCGGCCTGCTCGGCGTTTGTCCGGTCGCCGATTTCGAGGGGCAGGCCCCGATGGAGCTGGAAGCGCTGGTTACCAAGCCGGAAGTCATGGCCGACGGCTGGAAAATCACCAACGGAGTGCTGGATATGACGCCGCTGCTGGGGGCGCTTGCCGACTGTGCGCCGGAGCGCGGCGCCGATCTGTTTCACGGCACCCTGGCGGCGGCGCTGGGCCGATGGGCGGAGCAGACCGGCGTCGATGTCGTAGGACTGTCGGGAGGCTGTTTCCTCAACAAGGTTCTGACCGGGCTGCTGGTTCCGGCCCTGGAAAGCCGGGGCATTCGCGTACTCACCCACAAGGCGTTGCCGCCGGGCGATGAGTGCATCAGCCTTGGTCAGGCCTGGGTCGCCGCCTTGACGGTTGAAAGGGACGGCAAGCCGTGTGCCTAGCCTTTCCCGTTCTGGTCACCAACCTGCTTGCGGACGGCATGGCCCGCATCGAGTTGAACGGCGCCGCCAAGGAGGTCTCGCTGGCGCTGGTGGACGGCGTAAAGGTCGGCGATTATGTGATCATGCACGCCGGTTTCGCGCTGTCCCGGCTGGACCCCGAAGAGGCGGAGCGCACCCTGGCGCTGTTCGCCGAAATGGCAGAGGCGCAGGAATGAAATACATTGAGGAATTCCGTGACGGCGACTTGGCCCGTAATCTGGCCTCGGCCATCGCCGCCGAGGCGGAGCCGGGACGTCCGTATCGTTTCATGGAGTTTTGCGGCGGTCACACCCACGCCATCGCCCGCTACGGCATCGAGGATTTATTGCCGAAGGAAGTGCGGATGATCCACGGCCCCGGCTGTCCGGTCTGCGTGCTTCCGGCGAGCGCCGTTGATAACGCCATAATGCTGGCCGGCAAGCCGGATGTAATTCTTTGCACCTACGCCGACATGATGCGGGTTCCCGGCTCCGGGCGCAAAACCCTGCTCGCCGCCAAGGCGGAAGGCGGCGACCTCCGCATGGTCTATTCGACGCTGGACGCCTTGCAGGCAGCCGTCGATAACCCGCAGCGTCAGGTTGTCTTTTTCGCCATCGGCTTTGAGACCACCACGCCGCCGACGGCTTTCGCCATCCTGGAAGCGAAACGTCGCGGACTCGATAACTTCTCGGTGTTTTGCAATCATGTCCTGACTCCGGCGGCGATGCGGGCCATTATGGACGACCCCGAAGGCCTGGCGCTGGACGGCTTTGTCGGCCCGGCCCACGTCAGCACGGTGATCGGCGTTCGCGCCTATGAACCCTTCGCCGGGGACGGCGGCAAGCCGGTGGTCATCGCCGGATTTGAACCCCTTGACGTGTTACAGGCTATATTGATGCTTATCCGTCAGGTGAATGAGGGGCGATCAGAGGTAGAGAATGAATACAGCCGCGCCGTCGGCCACGACGGCAACGCCAAGGCCCAGGAGATTATCAACGAAGTATTCGAGGTGCGCCCGGAATTTGAATGGCGGGGACTGGGGATGACGCCGAACAGCGCGCTGGCGATCCGCGCCGAATACGCCGAGTGGGACGCCGAGCGACGTTTCGCGGTGGTGACGGCGCCGGGCGTCGATCACAAAGCCTGCCAATGCGGCGCCATCCTGCGCGGACGGAAACGTCCGGCGGATTGCAGGCTGTTCGGCGCCGCCTGCACCCCGGAAAGTCCGATGGGGGCCTGCATGGTTTCCGCCGAGGGCGCCTGCGCGGCTTATTGGACCTACGGCAGATTTCGCGGCGCAAAGGACGCACTATGAAACTTGACCTGAAACACGGCAGGGTGGAGATGATCCACGGCGCGGGCGGGAGGGCGATGAATCGGCTTATCGAGGAACTGTTCGTCTCCACCTTCGACAACGATCTTTTGAACCAGCGCAACGATCAGGCCGTTTTCGTTCCGCCGCCGGGTCGCCTGGTGGTAAGCACCGACGGCTATGTGATCTCGCCGATGTTCTTTCCCGGCGGCGATATCGGCAGCCTGGCCGTTCACGGCACGATCAACGACGTCGCCATGGGCGGCGCCCGTCCGCTTTGCCTTACGGCGTCATTCATCCTTGAGGAGGGGTTGTTGCTGGCCGACCTGAAGCGGATCGCCGACAGCATGGCGGCGGCCTCCAGGGAGGCCGGCGTTCCGGTGGCTACCGGCGACACCAAGGTCGTCGAGAGGGGCAAGGGCGACGGAGTGTTTGTCACTACCGCCGGCATCGGCGTCGTCCCCGACGGAGTGAATATCTCCGGCGACCGGGCGCGTCCCGGCGATGTGGTGCTGATCAGCGGCTCGATCGGCGATCACGGCGTCGCCGTATTGTCTTTGCGCCGAGGCCTCAGCTTCGAGACCGAGATCATTTCCGACAGCGCCGCCCTGCACGGACTGGTCGCCGACATGCTGGCGGCAACGCCGGATATTCATTGCCTGCGCGATCCGACTCGCGGCGGGTTGGCGGCGACTTTGAACGAACTGGCCCGTCAGTCCAACGTCGGCATGATGCTCCGCGAGACCGCCGTTCCGGTCAAGCCGGCGGTCAGGGGGGCCTGCGAGCTGCTGGGGATCGACCCCTTGAACGTCGCCAATGAGGGCAAACTGGCGGCGATCTGCGCCCCCGGCGCCGCCGCCGCCTTGCTCGCCGCCATGCAGTCCCATCCGCTGGGCCGCGACGCGGCGATTATCGGCGAGGTGACCGAGGACGACCAAAACAACTTCGTCATCATGAAGACGGTTTTCGGGGGCAACCGCGTCATCGACTGGTTGACCGGCGAGCAACTGCCGAGGATATGTTAGCGGATGGACCGTCGGGCGCTTAGTTGAAGGCTTTGAGAAGGAGGGCGATAACGCCCCCAAAGGTAGCTCCGCCCATCCACTTGAGCACCAGCAATTCGCGCTCCAGGCGAAAGATGTCGGATTTGGTTGCAAGCTGGGTTTCCAGGGCCTCGGAGAAGGCTCCGGCTAACGCCTCAGCCTCAGCCTTGGCGTGGGAATCGGAAATGCCCGCCGCCTTCAGCCGTTCTACAAACTTCAGGGTATCGAAAGTAATTGCCGCCATGAACGACAGGGTAGCGCCGGTTGGCTCTTTGCGTCAAGATTCCTGAAAGTTTAACCCCTCCTGACCTCCCTTGGTAAGGGGAGGAACTTTTCTCCCCTCCTTACCAAGGAGGGGTCGGGGGAGGTTATTACTGAAAGTTATCCCGGCCTTTCATCCGTCGTCTTGCCGGATTAGTATGCGGGTCTGATTTTCAGCACTGCTTTGGAACAAGCGCCGATGGCGTTCTCGCCTCAGTTTCTCGATGAATTGCGCGCCCGCACCGGCCTTGCCGATGTCGTTGCCCGTCGCGTCAGGCTGATCAGGAAAGGCCGCGAACATTCGGGGCTGTGCCCCTTCCATAAGGAAAAAACGCCGTCCTTCACGGTCAACGAGGAGAAAGGTTTTTATCATTGTTTCGGCTGCGGCGCTCATGGCGGCGCCATCGACTTCGTGATGAATACGGACAGCCTGTCCTTCCCCGAGGCGGTGGAGCGGCTGGCCGCCGACGCCGGCATGGAGATTCCCGTCGATTCCCCGGAGGAGCAGGAACGCTCGCGCAAGCAGCAGACCATTTTGCAGGCGATGGAAGCCGCCGCCGTCCATTTCGAGAAAATCCTGCAAAAGCCGGAAGGCAAGGCGGCCCTCGACTACCTTGCCCGTCGCGGCATTGATGACGCCGCCATCAAGCGTTTCCGCATCGGCTTCGCCCTCGATGCCAAGGGATCGCTTAAAGGGGCGTTGGCCGGCGAGGGAGTCTCCGAGGAGATGATGGAAGCGGGAGGCTTGCTGATAAGGCCCGATGACGCAAGCCGCTCCCTTTACGACCGCTTTCGCGGGCGGGTCATGTTTCCCATTACCGACGGGCGGGGCCGCGTTATCGCCTTCGGCGGACGGATTCTCGGCGTCGGC
>MIAA01000030.1:0-22033 GCA_001830425.1 Rhodospirillales bacterium RIFCSPLOWO2_02_FULL_58_16 | reverse complement strand
CAAGGGACGGGTTCTCTACGGGTTGGCTCAGGCCAGGGAACAGGCGCGCAAGTCCGGCGCCGTCATCGTCACCGAGGGTTATACCGACGTTATCGCCATGGCTGAAGCCGGCTTCGCCAACGTGGTGGCGCCGCTGGGCACGGCGCTCACCGAAGATCAGATCGGCGAACTGTGGAAGCTGGCGCCGGAGCCTGTGCTGTGTTTTGACGGCGACAACGCCGGTCAACGCGCCGCCGCCCGCGCCGCCGAACGCGCCTTGCCGTTGCTCAGGCCTGGTTTCTCGCTGCGCTTCGCCGTGCTTCCTCCCGGCGAAGACCCGGACAGCCTGATCAACAAGAGCGGCCCGCAAGCCATGGCGGCGGCGCTCGCCGGGGCCGCGCCTCTGTCCGAAGTCCTGTGGCGGATGGAAACGGGGGGGCGCGCCGTCTCCACCCCGGAGGAACGCGCCTCCCTGCAAAAGCGCATGGAAGACCACGCCCGAAGGATCGATGACGCCCTGGTCCGCAGGCATTTCCTGGACGCCATCAGGGAGCGTCTCAGGCCGAAGCGGTACGTCAAGGGCGGCGCCAAGCGCATTGAACTGACGATGGCGCCGCCGCTGGGTTCATTGTCGGCGGCAGGTCACGCCGATCCGGCGGACGCCGACCGGAAAATCCTGATCGCCGGCATCATCAACCACCCGAATCTTTTCCACATGATCGAGGACGAAATCGGACGCATCGGCTTTGGCGATCAATTCCTGGATATGCTGCGTCAGGCCATTGTTTCGATACTGTCTTCCGACCACGACATTGTTACCGAGAACCTCAAGGCGGAACTCGAACGGCGGGGATTTTCGGAAACCCTCGACGCCATCTTCAACGATCCGCTGATCAGGAAAAACAGCTACATAAAACCGGGAGCGCCCGAAAAAAACGTGCTGGAAGGGTGGAATCAGATTTTAAGACGCATCAGAAGCGGGGCTAACGCCCTTGAAGTTGAAAGCATGAAGGGCGCCGACATCGACCGACAGGAGTGGGAACGCTTGTTGATGCTGAAAAAGGCGTCCCTGGAAGATGACGACGAATAAGTGAGGCTTGCGGTGATGGGGTTCAATCTACTAACCTAGCGTTCTGCGCCCTGGGAGAGTACGGCAGTGGATTACGAAGCATACTTCGCCGACAGGATAGACGGCCTCAAGAAAGAGGGCCGCTACCGCGTGTTTGCCGATCTGGAGCGTAAGGCCGGGAAGTTCCCGCGCGCCGATTTCCATATCAACGGCGAGATTCGCGAAGTCACCGTCTGGTGTTCCAACGACTATATGGGCATGGGCCAGCAGGCCGAGGTGCTCGCCGCCATGCACGAGGCCATCGACAGGTGCGGCGCCGGCGCCGGCGGCACCCGCAACATTTCCGGCACCAACCACTATCATGTATTGCTGGAAAACGAACTGGCCGACCTGCACCGCAAGGAATCGGCGTTGCTGTTCAATTCGGGGTGGATGGCCAACATGACGGCGTTGAGCACGCTCGGCGCGATGATCCCCGACATCGTCATCATATCGGACGAAAAGAATCATAACTCGATGATCGAGGGCATTGTCCATTCCCGCGCCGAGAAAAAGATATTCAGGCACAACGATATGGATGATCTTGAACGCATCCTGAGTTTGTACGGCCACGACCGGCCCAAGATGGTGGCGATGGAGTCCGTCTATTCCATGGACGGCGACATCGCGCCCCTCAATGAAATTGTCGATCTCGCCGACAAGTATAACGCCATGACCTTCCTCGATGAAGTTCATGCCGTCGGCATGTACGGCCGGCGCGGCGGCGGCGTCGCCGAACGCGACGGGGTGATGGACCGGATTACCGTTATCCAGGGAACCCTGGCCAAGGCCTTCGGCGTTGTCGGCGGCTATATCGCCGGCTCCGCCGCCATGTGCGACTTCGTGCGCTCATACGGCTCGGGCTTTATCTTTTCTTCGTCGATTCCGCCGGGGGTGGCCTCGGCCGCCTTGGCCAGCGTGCGCTATCTCAAAGAACACAATGAACTGCGCGTCAGGCACCAGGAACGCGCCGCCACCCTGAAACGGCGCTTCGCCGAGGCCGGCATTCCGGTGGCGCCGTCGGTCAGCCACATCGTTCCGGTGCTGGTCGGCAACGCCGAACTGTGCAAGCAGGCCGGCGATGAGTTGATGGAAAAATACAGCATCTATGTCCAGCCTATCAATTACCCGACGGTGGCTCGCGGCGCCGAGCGCCTGCGGTTCACGCCGACGCCGCTGCACACCGACGCCGATATAGATCATCTTGTGAACGCCGTTAAGGAAGTGTGGGGCCGTTTCGGTCTCAAGGTCGCCGCTTGATTCCATAGGCCGGGGATACGCTAATTATAGACATGGGAACCCGCCGGGATTAGTATATCTGGTGGCCGATGGAGTTCTTGGATGTTTTCTGATAATACCCTTACCCCCAAGGAAGCGATTCGCCTGTGCGCCCTCGGCGCCGTGGCGCAGGAGCCGATGCGCTACGCCGCGCTGGCCAACGCCATCCGCCATTTCGTAAGCCGCGTTCTCGGCCCTTCGCTTGACGTCATGGGCGCCTCGGTGGAGATGCTGAAGTACGAGGGGTTGATCAAGGCGGTGGACGGAGTGGGGCTTGAGGATGACGCCGAGTTCACCATCACCGATCGGGGCCGCGAGGAACTGAGGAACCTTCTCACCGCCAGGATTCGCATCGGCGCGACGGAACTCAACAAGCTGGTCTTTGCCCTGAAATTCCGCTTCCTGCACTTGCTGAACAAGGACGAGCAACGCTTCCAGGCCGATCTGCTGGTGGAAGCCTGCGACAACGAGCTGGTTCGTCTCGACGACCTGCGCCGGTTTCACGCCGGCGACGCCGGCTATCTGACGGATTGGCTGGACCATGACATCGGCCAGCTTGAGGTCCGGCAAGTCTGGCTTCAGAGCTTCCGCGACGGGCTTTGATATCGGCAAGGTTCAATAAAATACATGACCGATTTCGTCAAATCACGGAAAATCGCCGAGCAGGCCTTGATGCTGATGGAGCGGCATAAACTTGAGCCGACGCCCGCCGCTTTTATGGTGTGGTACGCTTATTGCGAAGGCGTCCATCTGGATTTGAATCATAAACTCGAACAGTTCCTCGCCAACAAGAATGTTCTTTCCGAGCAGGAAAAAAACGAGATCATCTGTCATTGCCTGCTGGCTATCGCCAATTGCCGGGCCATATTCAACACAGTCAACGGCGTTTATTCGGTAATCACCGCCGCCGTCAGGCATATCGTCACGGCCAAGGAGGAAACGGCGGCCTTCGGCAAAGAGCTTTCCCTGCGGGCGAATGACCTGAAAAACGTCAGCAGCGCCGAGGCCGCCGACAAGATCGTCGCCGCCATTATGCGCGATACCGAGGCGATGGCCGAGAAATACCAGAACATGTCCGAAAAATTGCAGGATACTTCCGACGAGGTGCTTCTTTTGCAATCCAAGCTGGAGGAAGCCCGCAAACATGCGATCACGGACACCCTTTCCGGCCTCGCCAACCGCCGCTATTTCGACGCCCGGCTGCGGGAACTGACGGAAGCGGCGGAACAGACAGGCTCTGAATTGTGCATGATGATGATCGATATCGACCTTTTCAAGTCGTTCAACGATATGCACGGCCACCTTGTCGGCGATGAGGTTATCAAGCTGGTGGCCAAATTTCTGACCGGAACGCTGCGGGGGGAGGACCTGGCGGCGCGCTACGGCGGCGAGGAATTCGCGGTTCTCCTGCCCGGAATGAAGCTCCCTCAAACCGTTGAACTTGCCGAAAGGTTCAGAAAAAAACTTTCATCCAGGTCTCTCGTTAAACGGGGCGAGAAAAAGGCGTTCGGACATGTAACGGCGTCCGTAGGCGTTACCGATTACCACGCCGGTGAGCCGGTGGAAGACTTTATCAAACGTGCGGATGATGCGCTTTATGCGGCCAAGGCAAACGGCAGGAATATGGTCGTGGCGAAGGAATACGACAGTGAGTAACCGGAAGATATTTGAAATTCTCCTCATTGAGGACAATCCGGGCGATGCTCAACTGGTCCGGGAGGCGCTGAAGGAAAGCAGGTCCCTCGTTCACCTGCACCATGTGGAGGACGGCATCGAGGCCATGGCCTTCCTGCGCCGCGAGGGGCGGTACGCAAAGTTTAACCGCCCGGACCTGATCCTGCTTGATCTCAACCTTCCGAGGATGGATGGCCGTCAGGTGCTGGCGGAAATCAAGGGCGCCCCCGATCTTCGCTCTATCCCGGTGGTGGTGCTTACGACATCGACCGCCGAACGCGACATCGCCTGGTGCTATGATCAGCATGTGAACAGCTATATCAGCAAGCCTCTCGACTTCGGTAAATTCGTCGAGGACATCAAAGGCATCGAGTATTACTGGTTCACGCTGGCGACCACGCCCTGACCGTAATTTACCGGGGAGGAATTTTTCTCCCCTCCTTACCAAGGAGGGGTTGGGGGAGGTTTACAACCTTATCGGAATGCTGAACCGAAACGTGCTGCCTGTCCCCGGCTCGGAATCGACCCGGATATGACCGCCGTGACGCTCGATGATCTTCTTGCAGATGGCCAGACCGATGCCCGTTCCCTGGTATTTGCTCCGGCCATGAAGCCTCTGGAAGGCGATGAAAACACGGTCGGCGTATTCCTGCTCGAAGCCGATGCCGTTGTCGCGGACGGAAAATATCCAGTCCGTTCCTTCCTGCGCCGCGCCGATATGGATTTCGGGCCGGCGGTCGGGATGGCGGTACTTGACGGCATTTTCGATGAGGTTCTGGAATACCTGCGTCAGCAACCCGCCGTCGGCGGCCATTGTGGGAAGCTTGCCGACGATTATCGCGGCGTCGGCTTCCCTGATGGAGCGGTCAACATTGATCAAGGCGGCGTTGACCGCCTCGTTCATGTCCATGATCGTCCACTCATGCGGCCTGTTGTCGATCCGCGACAGATTCAGTAAATCATCAATGATGTTTTTCATCCGCGTTGCGCCTTCGACGGCGAAGCGGATGAACTCGTCGGCGTCCCCGTCGAGCTTGTCCTGGTAGCGCCGCCTCAGCAGTTCGACATAGCCGGCGACCATGCGCAGCGGTTCCTGAAGATCGTGGGAGGCCACATAGGCGAATTGGCGGAGTTCGGCGTTGACGTTCTCCAGCGCATTGGCCTTGTTATCGATAATTTTATGGCTTTCGCGCAGTTCCTTCGTCATCTCCCACGCCATGGCGGCGATCTCCCGCCGCCGCGTAGAGATCGAGGTGATGATGTAGAACAACAGCAGATCGACGATGATGCCTCCACCCGCGACAATCGCCGGCAGAACGGCGCCTCCCCTGTCGATCCGATCCGGCAGATCGTAGATATGCAGCGTCCAGCGGTGACCGCCGATAAGGAGGGGGTTGTTTTGGGAAAGAGCATGTCCGGAGGGGTGAACCCGTCCGGACTCATGGCTGCTGTAGATCAGGGTCTCGTCCGTCATGGCGTCGCCGTCAAAAATCTCAAACCCGACAGGGGAGGCGCCGAACCCCAGAATGCCCCGCATCAAGTCCTTGATTCTGAACGGGCTGTAGACGAATCCCTGCAAGGCCGCCCGTCTTTGCTCGACGGTTTCGACGGGAACATTCTTATGGTACAGCGGCAGATACATCAAAAAACCGTGCTGGACATCAATGGCGGTTTCCTGCACCAGCTTCACCTTTCCGGAAACCGCCATGTTCCCGGCATCACATGCCCGTTGCATGGCGGCGCGGCGCACAGGCTCGGAGAACATGTCATAGCCGAAGGCGCGCCGGTTCCGTTCGTTGAACGGCTCCAGATAGATGATCGAGGTATAGATTTCCCGGTCCCCTTCGGGGAAAACGGCGTAATCGGGAAATCCTTCGGCGCGTATGGCGGCAATATGGGCGTCCTTGTCCTGCCGGTTGATGAACAGGCTGAAGCCGATGCCTTGAACGCCGGGAAAAATCCGTTCGATATCCAGGTTGCCGACATAGGTGCGCCACTCGGCGCGGGTGACATTATCGCTGGCGATAAACAGCCCCAGGGCGCCGCGCAGGATTACCTCGTATTCCATCATGCGCTTGCTGATTATCGACCTGACGTTGGCGGCCTCGAACAGAAAGTGGTCATTGGCGCGCTGAACGACGAAATAGCTGGAGACGTACCAGGCCACTCCCGTCAGCATCAGGGATAACAGCAGAACTACCCAGGCCGTGGCTGTGTTATGGATGATGCGGGAAAAAAAGCCCACCGCCTCGTCGCTTTCAAGCGCACCGTTTCCTGCCTGTTCCATGGGCGTGATTTTATACTTTTTCGCGCCTGATGTCACTTTGCGGGTCTGTCCGCTAGTCCTTCGCCTTGACGACCAGCAGGTCCATAAGCGCAAGCAGAACGCCCGACGTAACGAACGTCATGTGAAGAATGACGAGCCACATCAGGTCGTCACGGGGCACCTGGGCGACGTTCATGAACGCCTTCAACAGGTGAATGCCGGAGATGGCGACGATGGAGGCGATCAGTTTCAGCTTCAGTCCGGAAAAGTCCACCTTGCCCATCCAGTCGGGTTTGTCCTCGTGGTCGCTCACGTCCATCTTGGAGACGAAGTTCTCGTAGCCGGAAAACACCACCATCAGGATCAGGTTGCCGGCCAGCGACAGGTCGATCAACGTCAGCGCCGCCAGGATGATTTCGGTGTCCTTGGCCGCCAGCACGCCGGGGATGATGTGGATCAGTTCCTGGATGAACTTCACCATCAGGAGCGCCAGCATGGCGCTGAGTCCCAGATAGAACGGCGCCATCAGCCAGCGGCTGGAGAAGATAATTTTTTCTATAGTTCTTTCAATCATCCGGCTACAGTATCCCGGTTCCGACCCGCCGCCAAATGCATTTTAGTACAGCATCGCGCTTTGAAGATTATCCTCCGGAGATGCCGCCTTGAGTCAGCCGTTTATTCCCGTCAACGATCCCCTGCTGGGGGGCAACGAGCGCAAATACCTCAACGAGTGCATCGACTCGGGCTGGATTTCGTCGGAAGGCCCTTTTGTCGGTCGTTTCGAGGAAGCGTTCGCCGCCCGCGTAGGCCGCCGGCACGGGGTCTGCGTCAGCAACGGCTCGGATGCGCTTGAGCTTGCGGTTCACGCCCTGGGGCTGGGGCCGGGCGACGAGGTGATCCTGCCGACCTTCACCATAATCTCGTGCCTGCAGGCGATCCTGCGGGCGGGCGCCGTTCCCGTGCTGGTGGACAGCGACCCCCATGCCTGGACCATGAACACGGATCAGGTCGCCGCCAAGGTTACCTCCCGCAGCCGGGCCGTCATGGCGGTTCATATTTATGGGCTGCCCGTGGACATGGCCCCTATCGAGGCCCTGTGCCGCGACAAGAATCTGCTGTTGATCGAAGACGCGGCCGAGGCCATCGGCCAGACCTATCGCGGGCGTCCCTGCGGCGGGTTCGGCGACATCAGCATTTTCAGTTTCTACGCCAACAAGCATGTCGCCATGGGCGAGGGCGGGCTGGTCGCCATGAACAGCGACGCCCTGGCCGAGCGCTGCCGGTCGCTGCGCAACCTTTGTTTTACCGAGCAACGCTTTGTCCATCATCATCACGGATGGAACATGCGCATTTCCAATATCCAGGCGGCGCTGGGCCTGGCGCAACTGGAGCGCCTGGACGAGGCCGTCAAACGCAAGCGGCATATGGGGCAACGCTACGAAGAGCTTTTCGCCGGCCTTGTCGGCGCGCAACGGCCCCTGGTCCACGCCGATTACGCGGACAACGTGTTTTGGGTCTATGGGCTGGTGCTGGATGACGCCGTTCCTTTCGACGCCCGCGCCGCCATGCTTCGCCTGGAAGAGCGAAAGATCGGCGCCCGGCCTTTTTTCTGGCCGATGCACGAACAGCCGGTCATGGCCGACACCGGCCTTTTCCGGGGAGAACATTATCCGGTTGCCGAGCGCATCGCCCGGCGGGGCTTTTATATCCCGAGCGGCATCGCCATCACCGACGAGCAGATCAACCGCGTCGCCGACGCGGTCTATGACATTTTAAGATAAGGCTCTACGCTTTCAATTCGCGCCGTCCCGTGCTATTGTCTTACGAGTTGATGATCGATAGGAGAAACGTAATGTCAACTAAGGATACGGCCAAACTTTCCAGTAAATATCAGATTTCTATCCCTAAGGCCGTTCGGGCGGCGCGACACTGGCGGGCCGGGCAGGTGTTTGCTTTTATCCCCAAGGGCGAGGGCGTGCTGCTGGCGCCGGTGCCGGAACTTGGTGATCTTTCCGGTCTCGCGCATGGAGCGAATCCGAAAGGTTATCGCGACCGGACGAACCGATTCTGATGCGACTCGTCGATACCTCGGCCTGGATCGAGTGGCTGACACGTTCACCGGCTGACGCTATGCTGGCCGCTGAGTTGCCTGAGCAAGGGCAATGGCTGGTGCCGACAATCGTGCAGCTTGAATTGGCGAAGTGGCTGATGCGGGAAGTCGGCGAGGACAAGGCCGATCAGGTAATAGCGTTCACCGAAACTTGCGTTATCGTTGATCTCGACACCATCACCGCCCTGTCGGCGGCGGAACTGTGCGTACGGCATAAGTTGGCGACGGCGGATGCCATAGTCTACGCCACTGCCCTTGTCCACGGCGCAGACCTGCTTACCTGCGACCGGCATTTCGGGGGGCTGCCCGGCGTCAGACTTATATCAAAGATGAACAACTGAGGGATCGGTCGCCGGCGCCCTTCCTTACGAAGAGGAGGGGTCAGGGCAGCACGGCAAGGCTGCGTAAGCCCGCCAGCGCGGCGGCGACGATGGCGACGCCGTAGGGGATCGGTTGTTTGCGATCCGCTCCCGGCGTCAGCCACGGCAGCGATGAGAGAAAGGCGGGCAACCGTTTGATCCGCCTCAATAATATCGAGATCAGCGCCAACAGGCCGCCGAAAATGGAAACCACCAGCAGGTAAGGAAGCAGATTTCCCCAGCCGATCCAGATGCTGATTGCCGCCAATAACTTTACGTCGCCGCCGCCGAGAACGCCGTATGCGAAAAGCAGGGCGCCGATCACGAACAGCAAGAGGCCGGTTCCGTAATGAAGGGCGATGCCGTAAAGGCCGATGCCGGATAACAGCGCCGTCGGCAGGAACAGGACGGCAACAAGCGCGCAAGTCCAGTTCGGTATTTGCAGGGTGAGCAGGTCGCTGACGGCGGCGCGGGCCATGGCCGCCGCGAAACACCCGATCAGCGGCCACCTGGGATCAAAACTCATTAAATCCAAGGGCGCCGGCTCCGGAGAAAATCCCATAAAAAAACAAGAGTTGGCGCGAGGCCAACTCTTGTCTGATACAAATCAATTCACGGTCCCGAAACCGTCGCCGGTTATCAAACGGAGTTAGAAATCTGGTTAAACATATTGCTCAGGTCGCCGCCGAGAGCGGTCAGGGCGACAATGAGAACAACGGCGATAAGAGCGGCGATAAGCCCGTATTCAATGGCCGTTGCGCCGCTTTGGTCCTTCAGCATGCCCTTGAAGAACTTGATCATAATTTGTAACTCCTGATGATTAAAGAGACCGTCTAAACCGCTACCCGCATGGCAACGTACACCTTCAAGCCTTGGCCTATCTTGACTAATATCAATCAACAAGTCAAGCATTTCATCATTCAATCGGGGGGCAAAACAACCGCGTTTTTCATGCGAAAAGACGGTATAGTTCCGATTCGGCGGAAGTCTTTAATGTGAGATTCAGGGGCGGGGCGGATGAAGCAGTATCTGGAATTGCTGAGGCATGTGCGGCAAAACGGCTCTTTCAAGGAAGACCGCACCGGCACCGGCGCCTATTCGGTATTCGGCTATCAGATGCGGTTCAATCTGGCCGAAGGCTTTCCCCTGCTGACCACCAAGAAGCTGCACATGAAGTCGATCATCCATGAGCTTTTGTGGTTCCTGAGGGGTGAAACCAACATCAAGCGCCTTACCGATAACGGAGTCGGCATCTGGAATGAATGGGCCGACGCGAACGGCGACCTGGGGCCGGTTTACGGCGCCCAGTGGCGGGCCTGGCCGAAGCCGGACGGCGGGAGCGTGGATCAGATCGCCGGCCTGATCGGGCAGATCAGGACCAACCCGAATTCGCGCCGCCTGGTCGTCAGCGCCTGGAACGTCGCCGATATCGACGCCATGGCGTTGCCGCCGTGCCACTGCCTGTTTCAGTTCTATGTGGGAAACGGCAGGTTGTCGTGCCAGCTCTATCAGCGCAGCGCCGATATTTTCCTCGGCGTGCCTTTCAACATCGCTTCATACGCCCTGCTGACGATGATGGCGGCCCGGGTTACCGGCTACGAGGCGGGGGATTTCATTCATACTCTCGGCGACGCCCACCTGTACGCCAATCATCTGGAGCAGGCCGACCTGCAACTGGGCCGCGAGCCGGGGCCGTTGCCGGTCATGGAGATCAACCCCAGGGTCAAGGATATCTTCGGCTTCGCTTTCGAGGACTTCACGCTTTGCGGCTATGCCCCGCAGCCTCACATCAAGGCGCCGGTGGCGGTCTGATATGAGAATCTCGATCATCGCGGCGGTGGCGGAAAACGGGGTGATCGGGCGCGACGGCGGACTGCCGTGGCGTCTGCCCGAAGACATGAAACGCTTCAAGGCGCTGACCATGGGAAAGCCGGTTATCATGGGGCGTAAAACATTCGAGTCCATCGGCGTCCCGTTGCCGGGCAGGCCTAATATCGTCATCACCCGCTCCCGCGATTTTTCCGCCAAGGGCGTTCATGTGGTCCATGGGTTCAAGGACGCCCTCGACAAGGCCTCGTCATTGGTCGGGGATGGGGACGAAATCATGGTTATCGGCGGGGCGGAAATCTATCGTTCGGCGCTGGCCTTTGCGTCGCGCTTGTACCTTACCGAAGTTCACGAGGCCGTAGAGGGCGATGCCCGCTTCCCTGATTTTGAGCGCCGCCGGTGGCGGGAGGCGTCACGCGACAGGCATCCCGGCTATGACTTTGTCGTCCTTGAGCGCATTAACGATGATGTAACCATTCAGGCGTTTTAATACAGCGATGATCAACAATCTGAAGATAGCCAAGACCATCGAACTCGGTCCTACCGACGTGGCGGTGGTGTGGAACGAAAGCGGCGAAACCTTCGCCTGCGTCGCCGACGCCGATATCGCAAGGAACATGCCGCCCCATGTCTACCAGGCTTTCGCCATGATGCTGTCCAGGAATGACAGCGAAATCATGTCGCGCATGTGGGGCAAGCTTGAGCAATACATGGACGGCGAAGCGGGTAAAGCGCAACCTGACGCATCGTAACCGCACAAGCGGACAGATTGAGAAATAAAAGGGGACCCGGCGTACCGGGTCCCCGGAATCTTGTGACAATTTGTCTTGTTAACGGGCTGTCACCAAAATTCTAATGATCTAAGCCCTAGCAGGTTGCGCTCTTTTCGGGCAGAATGCAACAAAAAAAACAACTCATGTAGATGGAGGTGAAAATGCATTGGCGGTTAGGCGTCGATCTCGGGACGAATTCATTGGGTTGGTGGGCATTCCGTGTCACCAGGGAGGGAACGGGTGATCGAGCGCGGTGGCAGCCCGTGGAATCCATGGATGGCGGCGTTTATATCTTTCCCGACGCCCGCGAACCGTCCAAGAACGGCCGCGTAGGCGACAGCAACGCCGTTGCTCGGCGGATGGCCCGAGGCATGCGCCGCAACCGCGACCATGGAAATAACCGCATCCGCCTTTTTGTCCGGGATTTGATCTCTATTGGCCTTCTGCCGGAAAACCCCGCTCAACGAAAAGAACTGTTTAAAACGCCGAAGAAGGCCACCCCGGAAACGGACGTCTTCAATCCCTATCGTCTGCGCGCCGAGGCCATTGCGCGTCCGTTGACGCCCCATGAGATTGGCCGAGCGTTGCTGCATCTGGGCCTGCGCCGGGGGTACAAGTCGAACCGCAAGGAGGCCTCGG
This sequence comes from Rhodospirillales bacterium RIFCSPLOWO2_02_FULL_58_16, assembly GCA_001830425.1. Lineage (NCBI taxonomy): Bacteria > Pseudomonadati > Pseudomonadota > Alphaproteobacteria > Rhodospirillales > Rhodospirillales bacterium RIFCSPLOWO2_02_FULL_58_16. Next base: position 10,020 of record MIAA01000030.1, on the reverse strand, counting down.
AAGATGACGGCGGCAAGCTTAAGGAGCGCATTGAGATGTTGAAAGCACGCCTCGACGGCCGCACTCTCGGGCAATATCTGTGGGACGCCTATGTGAACGAGGCCAAACGGGAGAAAGACAAAGGTCGCCGCAAGGGCCTCCGCTTTCGCGCCGAAAACGAATTTTATCCTGACCGTGCGATGTACGCCGAAGAGTTTGCGGCCATCCGCAAAACGCAGACGCCGCATCACCAACTCACGGACGCGGATTGGGACCGCCTGCGTGACCGCTACATCCTGTTCCAATGGCCCCTGAAACCCGTTGAGAGAGGGCGGTGCGAGTTTTACCAGAGCGAGTCTCGTCACTGGAAAGACACGCCCATCGCCCATGATTTCCGGCTGTACCAGGAATTGAACAACCTGCGCTGGATCGACGCCAATCTTGCAAGCGACTCCCTGGACGCCGAACAGCGCACGGGCGTGCTGCAAAAGCTTATGTCCCAGAAATCAGAAGTCACATTCAAGAGCCTACGCAAACTCAAACGCGCCGATAGAACGCCCTTGTTCCCGGCGGACTCCCACTTCAATTTGGAGAGCGAAAAGCGCTCCGGACTCAATTCCCACAAGATCGCCGCCACCATGAGCGCGGACCCCATCCTCGCGCCCTTGTGGGAACGCCGCGAACGAGAAAATGACGGAATGCTGGACGATATTTTTGAAATCCTGCACCGCGCCGAGGACGACCGCGAAGCCGTGTCCTGTTTGATGGTCGATTTCGGCCTGGATGAGGAAACGGCGAAACACCTGACCACCTTCAAGCTTTCATCTGGAACAACGAATGTTTCGAGCCGCTTCATGGATCAAATCGTGCCGATCCTGGCCGACCAGGGGCTGGTCTTTTCGGACGCAGTGCGTGAACTCACCGACGATGAGGGCGATCAGTTTCACCATAGCTTGCGCGATGATAAGCGACGGTGGGTCCGCTTGCCCTACTATGGGGATGTCCTGTCCGGCTCCATGCTGGGCGCTGATCCTTCCGCCGACAAGGCAACTAAACCGGAAAAACACTTCGGGAAAATCAACAACCCCACCGTCCACGTCGCGCTCAACAGTCTGCGCCGCATCGTCAACACACTTGTCGAAAGGTTCGACGCGGCGCCGGTGGAGGTTCATATCGAACTCACCCGCGACCTCAAACTGCCGCGTAAAAAGCGTGACGAAATCAATGCCGAACAGGCCAAGGGGAAACGTGAAAATGAGCGTATCGCGGCGCTGTGCGCGGAACACGGCATCCACGACCCATCGGCGCGCGACATCAAAAAGGTCAAGCTGTGGGAGGAACTGGGCAAGGACCAATTCGCCAGATGTTGCGTGTTTTCGGGAAAATCCATTTCCGCCGCGCAACTGTTCAACGGCGAAGCCGAGGTCGAGCATATCCTGCCATGGTCGCGCACACTGGACGATTCCATGACCAACCTGACCGTTTCCATGCGCTGGGTCAACCGGCTCAAGGGCAACAAGACGCCCTATGAGGCGTTTCATGGCGACCATTACACGAGCCAGAGCATCGTGTGGGAGGATATTCTGCAACGCGCCTCTGTCCTGCCCAAGCCTAAACGCGACCGTTTCTCCCCCGACGCTATGAAACGGTTCGAGGGCGAAGGCGGCTTCATCGCCCGGCAACTGAACGACACTGCCTACATGGCTCGCACGGCCACGCGCTACATCAAGGCGCTGAAAGGCGTGGAGAATGTTCTCGCCAACCCCGGTCGCCTGACGGCGATGGTGCGCGGCAAATGGGGCCTGAACGGCATCCTGGGCGACGACAACAAAAAGACCAGGGAAGACCACCGCCACCACGCCATCGACGCTACGGTGATCGCGCTCACGGATCGTTCTGTCCTGAACGAGGTCAGCCGCCTCACTGCGCGCGGCGCGGACGACAGGGTGCGCATCGCCGTGCCCGACCTGGACGAAGGCTTGCGCCACGCCATCCGTGTGCGTGTGCCGGAAATCATCACTACTTTCAAGCCCGACCATGGTTTGCAGGGCCGCATGTACAACGATACGGCCTACGGGTTCGTGCCGGAAGACAAGCGCGACCAAGACCTGCCGCAACATAACCTCGTCACCCGCAAGGCGCTGGCCGGATTGACGCCCAAGGAATGCGAAGCCATCCGCGACCAGAAACTGCGCGCCGCCGTACGCGACTATCTTCTTGAGGCCCAGGGAGCCGGCGTCAAACCTGAACCCGCGCTCGCCAAATTCGCCACGGAAAAGGGCATCAAGCGCGTGCGCGTCCTGATCAAGAATCAATCCGTCAAACCCGTGCCTTCCGCGCCTTACAAAGGGTACGCCCTGGAATCCTATGCGTGCTGCGACGTATGGCGCATTCCGCCGCAAAAAGCGAAGAACGGCAAATTCGGCCGGCCGAAATGGGAAGGCGCGTTCTGGCCATACGCCGAAACGGTTGGAGATGCTTCGCCCGACAAGGCTCTCAAGAAACCGCATCCGGCGGCCAAATTCGTCACCCGGCTGTTCAAGGATGATGTCATCGCCTTTGAGGACGGCGACCGGACGCAAATTATGCGTGTCTTCGGCTTCAGCACTACCCAAAATAAACTGGATGTCCGTCCTCACTTTGCGGCAACTGCTGAGCAAACCTATGTGAGCATCAACGTCCTGAGCGAAAAAGGCCTACGCAAGCTCTACGTCACGCCGGATGGGCAAATTTTAGAAACCAGGCGCCGGGGGGCGTCATGATCGGCGGCATCGTCGAAGTGGCGGAGCCGGACCGCTACATCTCGGTCCATCGCGGGTTCCTGAAGGTTTCGGACGAAAACACGGAACTTGGCCGTGTGCCGCTGGACGACATCACGGCGTTGATCCTTTCCGCCCCGCAGGTGACGATCACCAAGAACCTGATGGTGGAACTGGCCGAACGCAAGGCGGTCATCGTGACTTGTGGACGCAACTGGCATCCGATTTCCATTACTTTACCGTTCGCCGCGCATTTCGAGGCGGCGGGAATCCTCCACGATCAGATCGCCGCCGGCGAACCTTTGAAGAAGCGTTTATGGCAAACTATCGTCAAAGCCAAGATCGCCCATCAGGCCACCGTCCTGGACCGCCACCATCCCGGCCACCCCAAGTTAGCGGAACTGGCTGTGCTGGAGCGTCGCGTGAAATCCGGCGACCCCGACAACATGGAGGCCCAGGCGGCGCGCCATTACTGGCCCGCATTGATGGGAAAGGGTTTCCGCCGCGACCGCGATATGGCGGACGTGAATGCGTATCTGAATTACGGCTATACCGTATTGCGCGCCGCCGCCGCCCGCGCCGTGTGCGCGGCGGGCCTACATCCCGCCCTGGGCCTGCATCATTGCGCACGGCTCAATCCGTTTGCGTTGGTGGACGACATCATGGAACCCTTCCGCCCCCTGATTGATTCCATCGCCCGCGACATGATCGGGGAAGGCGAAGCCTGCGCGTTGACGCCAGATAACAAGCGGAAACTAGCCGCCGTTTTGCAGGAAGATATGGTCACCGACCGGGGCATGTCGCCCCTGGTGAATTGCCTGGGCCGAATGGCGCAATCTCTGGCCGAAAGCCTGTCCACGAAACAAGACGCGATTGTCATCGGCGCCATCCGGGGCGCCGGACAATTGTTGTGACGCTATGTTGCGTGAGGCGAAAACATGGATCAGCGGATATAGAACCTTGTGGATGCTTGTAATGTTCGACCTGCCCGTAACGGAGCGCGCGGAACGCAAAGCCGCCACCGGCTTTCGCAATTTTCTTCTTGATCAGGGGTTTAACATGGCCCAGTTTTCGGTGTATTATCGTCTCCTGTCCGGCAAGGACGCCGCCGCTTCGATGGAGCAAAAAATCCAGGCGGGGGTGCCGAGCCGAGGCTCCGTCCACATCCTGACCATCACGGACAAGCAATATGAAACCATGCGGGTTTTTCAGGGAAAGCGCCGGGGAACGCCGGAAAAAGCGTATCAGCTTTCGTTGTTTTGACCGCGCTTCGCACGGTTTAAAAATCGGAAACGGCCCCAAATCCTTTGCTTTTCAAGGACTTGGGACCGATCCAGCTTAGATCATTTTATTTTTGGCGCAACCCGCAACAAGGCGGCCTGGCCGGCGATCCGGCCGAGGAGCTTAGATCATTTTATTTTTGGCGCAACCCGCAACACGACCTGGTATTGGCCGCCGAGCACCGCGAGCTTAGATCATTTTATTTTTGGCGCAACCCGCAACAATCATCTCAAACTTACCTTTCACAGCAACAGCTTAGATCATTTTATTTTTGGCGCAACCCGCAACACAAACCTTGATACAGCGTTGACTAACTTGAGCTTAGATCATTTTATTTTTGGCGCAACCCGCAACTCGGAAGCTCCATGGATGAACGGGCGACGAAGCTTAGATCATTTTATTTTTGGCGCAACCCGCAACTCGCCATCTTGGCCAACGACAAGGATTTTGAGCTTAGATCATTTTATTTTTGGCGCAACCCGCAACTTCCGCAGTCGCAAGCGTTTTCATCCGCGCAGCTTAGATCATTTTATTTTTGGCGCAACCCGCAACCTTCCGCAGTCGCAAGCGTTTTCATCCGCGAGCTTAGATCATTTTATTTTTGGCGCAACCCGCAACTCTTCAAGCTTGCCGGCCACGATAACTGGAAGCTTAGATCATTTTATTTTTGGCGCAACCCGCAACGTGGCGCTGCGAATGGACCAATCCTTGTCAAGCTTAGATCATTTTATTTTTGGCGCAACCCGCAACGGGCGCTGCCCGTTGGTGAAATCGCCGGGCAGCTTAGATCATTTTATTTTTGGCGCAACCCGCAACACGCCCGCCCGTGGCCGCCAGGGGCGAGAAAGCTTAGATCATTTTATTTTTGGCGCAACCCGCAACATGGGGAGTTACGCCCTCAAGCCCCGCCCGAGCTTAGATCATTTTATTTTTGGCGCAACCCGCAACACGCCTCCCGTTGGCCCGGCATGACTTTTGAGCTTAGATCATTTTATTTTTGGCGCAACCCGCAACTCCCGACTTTGTCCACCGAGATTTTGCGCAAGCTTAGATCATTTTATTTTTGGCGCAACCCGCAACGGGAGGTGGATATATGGAAAGAAACCTTTCAGCTTAGATCATTTTATTTTTGGCGCAACCCGCAACCCGCTGCCTGTGCCATCAAAGCTTGACGCGAGCTTAGATCATTTTATTTTTGGCGCAACCCGCAACCAAGACGCTGCCGGAAGACCTCGCAATCTTAGCTTAGATCATTTTATTTTTGGCGCAACCCGCAACGTTGATAGAGAGGGTGTTGCAAACAATGGTAGCTTAGATCATTTTATTTTTGGCGCAACCCGCAACCACAGAAGATGAACGAAAGCATTGAAGCTAAGCTTAGATCATTTTATTTTTGGCGCAACCCGCAACTAGAGTTGCAAACAAGCGCAACCACTGCTAGCTTAGATCATTTTATTTTTGGCGCAACCCGCAACCCCGGCGGCTCTGCAAAGCGGAGGCTCAGTAGCTTAGATCATTTTATTTTTGGCGCAACCCGCAACGGATTGTCCCTGCTTTTTGAGGAAGGAAACAGCTTAGATCATTTTATTTTTGGCGCAACCCGCAACAGATCAGCAAGCGTCAGTTCGTCAACTTCGAGCTTAGATCATTTTATTTTTGGCGCAACCCGCAACAGCAAACGCACACCGCTGTTCGTCCCATAAAGCTTAGATCATTTTATTTTTGGCGCAACCCGCAACCAAAGCGCTGCCGGAAACCCTTATCGGCTTAGCTTAGATCATTTTATTTTTGGCGCAACCCGCAACTCTTACCGGATATCCACCGCTAGGGCTTTTAGCTTAGATCATTTTATTTTTGGCGCAACCCGCAACAGATCGGCAAGGGTCAGTTCGTCAACTTCGAGCTTAGATCATTTTATTTTTGGCGCAACCCGCAACAAGCGGGGGGTTGCAGGGTGTTTGAAAGATAGCTTAGATCATTTTATTTTTGGCGCAACCCGCAACCAAGGCGCTGCCGGAAACCCTTATCGGCTTAGCTTAGATCATTTTATTTTTGGCGCAACCCGCAACTAGGGTTTTCGGCGACAGCGCGTCGGACAGAGCTTAGATCATTTTATTTTTGGCGCAACCCGCAACTATCGAGCGCATCGAACGTCTTGAGGCCGAAGCTTAGATCATTTTATTTTTGGCGCAACCCGCAACTCAATCACCGTCACAAAATTGGCAGGGAAACCACGGCAAAGAATAAGGCGACTGATCCGAACGGATGAAAGCCATCCGTTCGGATCAGTCGCCTTATTTTTTCTACTGAACGAGGATTTTCGGCGCCGTCGTCTTTCGCTTTTCCAGGGCGGTTTCGATCTTTTCGGCGGTCATGCGGCCGATGGCGCGGTAGGCCTCGGCGTGGGGGCCGGCAGGCGCGGAAATAACAATAGGGCAACCACTGTCGGAGGTCTCGCGGATGGCGATGTCGAGCGGTATCTCGCCCAGGAAGTCAACTCCCAGACGCTCTGCCTCCCGGCGGGCGCCGCCGTGGCCGAATATCTCGGCGCGTTCATGGCAGTGGGGGCAGACGTAATAGCTCATGTTCTCGATGATTCCGAAAACCGGAACATCAACCTTGCGGAACATGTTGATTCCCCGGCGCGCGTCGGCGAGGGCGACGTCCTGGGGCGTGGAGACGATGACGGCGCCGGTCAGCGGAACCTTCTGCGCCATGGTAAGCTGAACGTCGCCGGTGCCCGGCGGCATGTCAACGATAAGGACGTCAAGCTCTCCCCACTCGACATCGCGCATCAACTGCTCCAGCGCGCTCATGACCATCGGGCCGCGCCAGATGACGGGGGAGTCGTCATCGATCATGAAGCCGATCGACATGCACTTGATCCCGTAGTTCTCAAGGGCGCCGATCTTGCCGGAGGCGACCTCGACCGGGCGGCCGGCAATGCCCATCATGCGCGGCGTGGAAGGACCGAAAATGTCGGCGTCGAGCAATCCTGTTTTCAGGCCGTCCGCCTTGAGGGCGAGAGCCAGATTGACGGCGGTGGTCGATTTGCCGACGCCGCCCTTGCCCGAGGCGACGGCGACGATGGAGCGAACGCCCGGCATCAGGGGTTGAACCGCGCCGCCGGGCGCCGTTTTTTGGCCGGAACATCCGCCGTGCGAATGTGAGTGTGGGGCCGGGGCCGGGGTCTCGGCGGTCAGCACCACGGAGGCGGAAATCACCCCCGGCAGGGCGTGGGCGACCTTTTCCGCTTCCTTGCGCAGCGGCTCAAGTTTGGAGCCGCACTCGGCATCGACCTCGACGGCGAAGGCGACATGCCCGTCCTTGACCCGCAATCCCGCGATCATTCCCCGTTCGACAATGTTGCCGTCGCCGTAGGGTATGACGCTGAGGGCATCGAGAACCTGCTGTTCGGTAACTTCCGCCATATCTGAAAACTCCATATCAAAAAAACACGGGACGCTGAGAGCATTATCCGACCAAATTGAACCGCCTGCGCCGGAGCGATTTTGGGTCGTGGGCAGGAGAAGGGCGCAGCCCGTAGCGGGGACTACGGGCAAGCCTTTCGACGAACCCACGCCTCAAAAGCGCCCGGCCCTTCGGGTTGCGCCTTGGCGGACGCCCGCTTCGTTGCGCCGTTCGACCGATGCTTTTGCATCGCTCTTCACGGCGCGCCTTGCGGATCGCCTCGCCAATGCGCAACGCAGATGATTCCATTTGGTCGGATAGTGCTCCAGATCATTGCGCGTCCCGCCAAGCTGCCTTATAAGGCGTTATCATACGCCATACGAATTAACATCGACGCTTCAAAATACAAGTATTGTTTTTACAGGCTGACAAGAAAGAGGAAAAAAATTCATGCCTTGGAACCCACAGGGCGGCGGTCAGGGACCTTGGGGCAGCGGACCATCGGGGAGCGCGCCACAGCCGCCGGACATCGAAGAAATGCTGCGTCGCGGCCAGGAGAGGTTCAAGAGCATCATGCCCGGAGGCGGCGGCTCCGGTCGCGGGCTGGCCCTGATCGGCGTGGCGGCGGTCGCTCTCTGGCTGTCCAGCGGATTCTACGAAGTGGGACCGAAGGAACTCGGCGTCGAAATGGTTTTCGGCAAGATGAAAAGCACCGAGCCGCCGGGCCTGAACTATAACTGGCCCGCTCCCATCGGCTTGACCCTGAAGCCCCAGGTGACGAGCATCAACGAGATCAATGTCGGCTTTCAGCCCTCCGCTCCCGGCAAGCGCGGCCAGGTGCTGCGGACTATCCCCGAGGAAAGCCTGATGCTGACCGGAGATGAGAATATCATAGATATCCAGTTTACCGTCTTCTGGAAAATCGATACGCGGCTTCCGGAAAAGGGGGGAAGCAGGGATAATCTTGAGGGGGTGCGGAACTTCCTGTTCAATATCCGCAATCCGGAGATGACGGTGAAAAACGCCGCCGAAAGCGCCATGCGCGAGATTATCGGCAAAGGCGAATTTGAAAGCTCCCGCACCAAGGGGCGCGGCCAGATAGCCATTGAATTCAAGAAACTGATCCAGGAAATCCTCGACAGATACGGGGCCGGCATAGAAGTAACCGACGTGCAGATTGCCAACGTCAATCCGCCGGCGGCGGTGATTGACGCCTTCCGCGATGTGCAGGTGGCGCGCGCCGACATGGAGCGCAAGGTCAACGAGGCCGACGCCTACAGGAATGAAAAGGTTCAGCAGGCGCAAGGCGACGCGGCGCAGATTACCCTGCGCGCCGAGGCCTACAAGCAGCAGAAAATAGAAATTTCCAACGGCGAAGCAAAGCGGTTCCTTTCCGTGTACGAACAATACAGACAGGAAAAAGACATAACCAGACGCCGCCTTTATCTCGAAACGATGAAAGAAGTCATGCTGGGCATGGACAAGGTGCTTATCGACAACGCCGACGGCGGTCCCGGCGTTATGCCCTACCTTCCTCTTGACGGGTTGACCCGCGACCGCGCCGCCGCCGCTCCCGCTAAAACAGGAGGAACGTCCAAATGAGTAAATCCCTTCTGACGCTGACCGTCGCCGCAGTCGTGCTGGGGGTCGTCGGCCTGCAGTCGGTTTATACGGTTTTCCAGACCGAGCAGGCCCTGGTCCTTCAGTTCGGCAAACCCAAAAGAATGGTCAGCACTCCGGGATTGGCCTTCAAGTTGCCGATCGTCGAGAACGTGGTCTTCTACGACAAGCGCGTCCTCGATTATGATCTCGGAGCGCAGGAAATCCCGACCAGTGATCAAAAGCAGGTTGTTGTTGACGCCTTTACCCGCTACCGCATCGCCGACCCTCTCATGTTTTTTCAGACCGCCGGCAATGAGTTGGGCATGGAATCAAGGCTTAACAGCATCGTCACTTCCAACCTGCAAACCGTCTTCGGAAAGGTGGCGATGGCGGTGGTGTTGACGCCGGAACGCTCCCACCTGATGACCACCATCTTTGAGATGGTCAAGGAGGAGGGTGCCCGCTTCGGCATTGACGTTATTGACGTCCGCCTCAAGCGCGTCGATCTGCCCGAGGCCAACAGTCAGGCGATTTACCGGCAAATGCAGACCCAGCGTGAACAGGAAGCGCGCAAATCCCGCGCCGAAGGCGACAGAAAAGCAAAAACAATCCGCGCCGACGCCGACAAGCAAGCCACGATCATCATGGCGGAAGCGAAAAAAACAGCCGAGATATCAATGGGCGAAGGGGATGCCGAAGCGCAAAAAACCTACAATGCCGCGCATAGCCGGGACCGTGAATTTTTCGACTTCTGGGTATCGATGAGCGCCATGCGCGACGGCCTGGCCGGCGATAACTCACGCTATATCGGCCCGCCTGCGGGTGATTTCTTCAAATTCTTCGGAGACATCACCGGCAAGAAAGAGAATTAGACCGGCGTCGGCGCTTTCCCCTCCTTACCAAGGAGGGGTCAGGGGAGGTTGCTTAAGCACCGTTTCATGAACCACATAGCGTAATTCGTCGACCGTTAATAAGCCGGGTTGAGTGC
>MIAA01000029.1 GCA_001830425.1 Rhodospirillales bacterium RIFCSPLOWO2_02_FULL_58_16 | reverse complement strand
TGCGCGACCCCGCATTATAGGCTCGGGAGAGTGACCACCGGAATTACGCTATGTGGTTTATAAAACAGTATCGGCAACAACCTCCCCTTCTTCGTAAGGAGGGGAAAGTGGGGGGCCGTCATAGGTCAATGATTAAGGCCGATGTTCAATCGTTTTTGGCGCCCCGGTTGATCCAGCGCCTGAGGATGGTCTTTTCCCACTTCGACAGTTCCTGGTCGTTATGAGGCATCTTGAGTTGCTTGGACGCCCGTCCCTCGATAAGGACCATCATGTTGCTGGAGAACGCATCCCCCGGAACGATGATCGGGCCGAGCTTGGTGCCTTTCATGATCGATTCATACGTCGTTATGTCCAGGCCGCTTTTTTCAAAGCCCTCGCCGTTAGGCGGCGTATGGCACGAGGCGCAGTAGAACAGCAGGATGGGATGGGCTTCATGCTTGAAGCTGGCATCATCCGCCCGCGCATTTGATGACCACGTTCCGGTGAGCAGCAACGCGGCGCTCGCAACCAGCGGGCCTAAAAATCTATGGGTAATCATCGAATCTTTCCTCCGTTTGAGCGTTTGAACATAGGTCCGCGCAATGCCGTAGCGCATTTAACCGTAGGGACGGCGTTACGTCAATGATGGCCGGTGGCCTTCTCTTGGCCGGGGTCGGTTAGAACGGGAATGAAGCGGCCGATAACGTAATAAACGACAAAGGGCATCGACAGGATGATCACCGCCGTCAGGATGCCTTCCTTGCCGATCAACTCCCAATGATAAGCAACGTATCCGCGATCCGATTTCGAGATCAACTGGCCGCCGACCACCACGTTGAACCGCATGACCAGAACCTGGAACACCAGCATCAGGCAGGCGAAATTCGAGAGATAGATCAACGCCTTTCCCCGAATGTCGAGAAGTGAAACTATGCCCAGCACCAGAACGGGGCCGAGCGAAAGAAACCCCATCTGCCCCAGCACATAATAACCGAACAGAGGTCCATCCAGCAGCGGTTTGATGGTCTTCCAGTGGAGGCCCTGTTCATAAACAAAAAACGACAGCTCAAGCACTTCCATCGCGTAGTCGATGATAAAGGCGATCCACAACGTGATCATCAGCTTCTTGGTCATATGGTAATCATACTTCCATCCTTTGTTCCAGGTGATGAAGCTGTACATAAGAAAGAGTATGGCCATGCCGCTGACGATGGCGGAGGACAGGAAAATGAACGGCTGCAACGGCGTCGCCCACCAGGCGATGGCCTTGACCGAGCCGAAGACGAACCCGACATAGCCGTGAAGCAGGCAAGCCCATGGAATGCCGATGCCGGCCAGGAATTTGGTGAATTTGCGGTCGCTGTTTGCCGAGGACGGAAAGTATTCAGTGACGCCCAGACACAGGATATACCAGATCAGCCCCATCAGGCCCTTGCCGCCGGTCTCCCGGTATTTCCCGATGAAGACCTTGCGGTAAATCATCCATATTTCGAGCATCAGCAGGACCAGATAGCTGGAATAAACGTAGCCGAATATGCTCATCGCCGAGGTCAGGTGAGGCGTGGTGTATATCTGGTAGAATCGCTGCGGCTGTCCGAGATGAACCAGCAACGGCAGACCGGCGAACAGGCCGAAGCTGAACGCCGCCACCAGCGCCATGTTGGCGACCGGCTTGAACTCCTTGACCTCGAACACATGATACATGGAGGAAACAACGAAGGCGCCGGCCACCAGCCCCGTGATATAGGGATAGATGACGATCATGATCGACCATGTGACATGGGCGTTATTGGGGAAGATGTAGTTCACCAACGCCCCGGCGGGCAATAACTCTTCCATCAGATAACCTCCCTCGGCAGGCCGACATAAAAACAGGTCGGATCGGTATTCATCTCCGGCTTGAGGATCATCCACTGATCCGCAGCGAAAATCTTGGTCACCTCGCTTTCCTGGTCCTTGAGGTCGCCGAAAATCCTGGCCTTTTGCGGGCAGACGGTGACGCAGGCGGGCAGCTTGCCCTTCATCACCCGGTGATAGCACCAGGTGCACTTGTCGGATTTCTTCTTGACCGGATTGATGAAGCGGGCGGCGTAGGGACATGCCTGGACGCAGTAGCCGCAGGCCAGACAATAGCCGTTATCGATCAGGACGAATCCTTCCGGCGACTTGAAGGTGGCGCCGACAGGACAGACCTGGACGCATGGCGGATTGTGGCAGTGATTACACATTTTAGGAACGGTCATGGCGTTGATGACGTCATTGCGGTAAATCTCATTGACGCGCTCGAACCCCTCAAGGGCGCCGTTGGGGGAATCGACGTAAACGCCCTCCCGTTTAATAATGTAGCGTTCGACCCAGGTCCGAAAGAATTCGGCGGGAACGCTGTTTTCCCGTTTGCAGGCGCGCACGCAGTTGCCGCAGCCGATACATTTGTTGACGTCGATCACATAAGCGTAGCGGTGCTTTACCTTGGCAAGACTCTTGTAGGTCGGGCTTTCCGGGCCGTGGGCGGCGGCGCCGGGTCCGAACACCATAAGGACGGTGGCCGCCGCCGTTCCGGCAAGCACATGTTTCAGGAATTCCCGCCGGGCGTCATAATCGGCGACGGCCGGATCGGAAAATTCAAACTTATTCGGGTTTTGGTCCGTCATGGTTTCGGGTCGTGGGCGTTATGGCAGGTGGTGCATAGCATGACGTCCTCATTTTCCTTGGGCTTTTCATTGTGCATCTGATTGTGCATATCCGTATGCTCCATGATTTTTACCCCGTCGAATTGCGGGAAGTCCTTGGGCTTGGTAATGCGTCGATCATGGCAGTTAAGACACTGCCACGAGGATGTGGTTTCGACCTTGGCGTCGGCGATCTTTTTGCCCTCCTGGGCATGGTCGGCGAGAGAGCCGTGGCAGGACTCGCACGACAACGCCTTGTGCGCGTGTTGACCGACGTCGTCGTGCTGTTCCTTATGACATTCCACGCAGGACTCGTTGCCTCCGTAGATTAAAGGCTGTTCCAGCATTTCATCAAGGGAGGCGCCGCGATACCAGTTGCCGTCCGCATCAACCCAACTGGACGGCACGGCCCACGCCTTGATCACCAGAAAAGCGACCAAGGCAATGGCTGCCACCGCCGCCAGGCGGTAAAAATGTGACTTGGCGGTGAACTTCTTCATGGCCGCGTTTTCCCCCGACTACCTTATGCCTACGGCGATGATTATTTTAACGTCTTCAGATACTCGATAACGGCGGCGCGTTCCTCGGCCTTTGTCAGCTTGAAAACCATGGTTTTCTCGCCGACAAACTTGGTCGGATCGGTGAGATAAGCATCCAGATTCGCCTCGTTCCATACGACATCCTTTTTATTCTTGAGTCCCAGGTACTTGGGAAATTCCGTCGAGGCGGCGTTTTTTCCGAAAACGCCGGCCAGGGAAGGACCGTTCTTGTGGTCGCCGGCTTTTATCGCATGACAGGCCTTGCACCGCTTATTGTAGACCTCGACGCCGTCCTTGACGTCGGGGGCGCCGGCCGACGCCGATCCGCCGGCCAGGGCAACCATGACGGCCAAGCCCAGGAACTGTCCCTTGTTCATTAATAAATCCCTCCCTTTTTTATAATCATTACTTTATTTTTTTCCGGGCCGGAGCTTTCTTCTTCGTTGCGGCCTTGGGTCCGGAGGCGCGGACCATGCCCGATTTGATTTCATTCTCCGCTTTCAGCCAATAGTCCATCTCCCTGCCTTCGGGAGAACCGTCGGCCTCCCATAGCGTGTAGGCGCGATAACGAATTTTTTCGTCTAATTTGTCAGACATGTGAGGGATCCTCCGGCTGGGTAAAGTCTAAACGCGCAAGTTCCATTCTACGCCAATTAATGCCTGTTATCAATCTGTCCCTCTTGATATTTTGGTATCGATACGATTTATTGCGACGGCGTATGTCCACAAGGGAACCTGATATGGCGAAACCGGACGATAAACCTTTCAAAAATCTGCGCGTGCTGATCGTCGATGACAGCGGATTCATATGCAGAATATTGCTCGGAATGCTGCATGAATTATCGGTCAGGGAAGTTCGTGAGGCGAAAGACGGCGCCGACGCCCTGGCGGCCATAAAAAGCGGATTCTGGCCGAATCTTATCATCACCGACTTTGAAATGCCGGGTATTGACGGCGTTGAGTTCACGCGAACCGTTCGCACCGGCAAGGATATTTCCATTCACGAGGTGCCGATCATCCTGATTACATCGTTCGCCGATGCGTCCCATGTGCAAATGGCCCGCAATGCCGGGGTCAGCGAGTTTCTCGCCAAGCCTTTTTCACTTGAGATGCTGGTCAGCCGGATGCATGCCGCCATTGATCGGCCGCGCCCTTTCGTCGAAAGCAGCGTCTTCACCGGCCCTGACCGGCGCCGCAAATGGGAATTGGACTTCGACGGCGAAGAACATCGCAAGAATAAAATCAGCGAACCGTAAGGGAGCGCTTTACGATTTGCTGCGGATGATCGGCGTCGTCGCGGAACAAGCGGACTTCTCCTTTATACTCGCCGACGGCCAGGGGCTGCTTGCCGGGGTGGACGCCGGTGAAAACAAAGCGTCGAAACCGGTCCTCGTTGACGGTGGAGGTCTTTTCCTTGAGCAGCGTTCCGTCCGGGGCAAAGATTTTCAGATTGATGCGATCCCCGGCCTTGACCCTGAACACCCCCGCCCAAAACATCAGGGCGGGCGTCAGGCGCGGCAGAACCGTCCGGGCCAGGTCGCCTTCGACCATCATTTCCATTTCGGGGTCCCTGCCGGCAAACCCGGCGGAATAAATACTGCCGGTGCGATAAGCCAGCCTGTCCAGCGACGGTTTGTCCCACAAGGGAGAGGCCCCCGGCCCGCATTCCTGCGAACGCTCAAGGCCGATGAAGGGATCGACGGGCAGGTCTTGGCGGCGAACCGATATATGCAGATGGGTGAACGATGACAGGCCGGAATGTCCGACCAGCCCGATCTTCTGCGCACGCTTTACCTTGTCGCCGTTGCGCACCGTAACGCTGCCGAGGCGAAGGTGGCAGTACTTGCTCTCCCAGCCGCCGCCGTGATCGATGAGAACGCTGTTGCCGCATTCGTCTCCCTTGATTGCCTTGCGTCCGCCGATCTTGTGATAGTCGATGTCTTCCATCCTGTCCCGGTAACCGATGACGACGCCCGGAGCGGCGGCAAGCACGGCAACGCCCCTGCGCATGACGGCATTATTCTCAATGGCGATGTCGGCGCCGTTGTGGCCGTCGTAGGTTACGTTGCCGCAGGCATAGTCGCGGGCGCCCTCGCCCGGATCATGGTCGATATAGTTGACGATCCAGCATGTCTCGCCGGGATCGCAGTCGATGGGCATGGACAATTCCGGCTGCTCCGCCGTTTCGGCGGGCGACCCGGCGGCTAAAAGAAAAACGACGATCAATAATGCCGTGCGCAACAACTATCTCCTTTCATATCCCATATCGTAGCGAGTCGAAGGCAGGCGAGGCTATCATGTCAACCGAAAATGAATTATGATCAGCCGTTCGGCGGCGCCTTTTCGGGATATTTGCAAAGCATGGCGAGCAAGAGACTATTTTCACGAAAACGGAACCCGATCATAGCCGCCGCCGTGACGGCGGTCATTATTATCGTTGTCCTCGGCACATTAACCGGAGCGGGAACCGCCATCTCCCGGCAAATCGGCTCGATGATCAACGCCAGCCAAGAGATCAAGGCCGAGATCGCGCTGTTTCACCTGCGGCTCGATGAAATGATCCAGGGCGACCCGTCGGTCAAAAGCGAGGACGTTTGGTCGCATTTAGCCGATGCAAAATGGTATGCCGACGCCATGCTTGAAGGCGGCGTTAGAAAAGGGGTTGTCTATGTTCCCCTTGACGCCCCCTCCCTGAGGGCGCTGGTCACTGAAATCGTTCACCACATAGGGGAGATCGAAGGGATCGGTCGACGGCGTGAACTGACCCCCCAGGCTAACGCCATTGGAAGCGCCGGCGACCAGGAATTCGGTCTGCACTTCAACCATGTCGTCGAGCAATCGGAGCTGCTTGAAGCGGAGCTTCAGGTAATAGTCTCCGACAAACTGAACAAGTTTGTTTTGCTGTCCGTCATGCTGGGAGTCGGCGTCATTGCCTTTGCCGTCGCCGTCGCTTTCATATTCCGGCGTTACGAACGGCAGAGAGAGGCGGCGGCAACCGATCTTGAGGAAAGCGAGGAAAAATTCCGCTCAATCTGCCAGACGTCCGCCGTAGCGATGATCGTTTCCATTAACGACAACGGGAACGTCACTACATGGAATCCCGGAGCGGAGAAAGCGTTCGGCTACAGCGCCGGTGAAATCATCGGTCAACCCCTGATCCGCCTTATCCCTGAACGGTACAGGGAGGCGCATCTGGCGGGCATGGCGCGGGCGGTCGGCACCGGGCAATACCGCATTGTCGGCAAAACCGTCGAGTTGTCAGGATTGCATAAAAACGGCCATGAGGTTCCCATAGAACTGTCGTTAACCGCCTGGCAATCAGGAGGAAGGTCCTATTTCAGCGCCGTCATCAACGATATCTCCGAGCGCAAGAAAGCTGCGGATCAACTGCGTACGGCCCATGACGAGCTGGAGCTTCGCGTCGAGGAAAGAACCCATGACCTGCATCATCAGATCATCGAGCGCGAATACGCCGAGGAGGCTCTCAGGCAGGCCAATATTGAACTGGAGCTTCGCGTCGAGGAAAGGACTCGCGACCTCAAAAAAGCAAAGGACGAGGCCGAACTCGCCAACTACGCCAAGTCCCGGTTTCTGGCAAGTATGAGCCATGAGTTGCGCACCCCTCTGAACGGCATCATCGGCTTTTCCGAAATGATGAAAAACGAGATGTTCGGGACGCTTTCGGACAAATACAAAGATTATGCGACCGATATCCGCAATGCCGGCCAGCACCTTCTTAATGTTATCTCGGACATTCTGGATATTTCCAAGCTGGAAAAAGGCACCCTCGCCCTGGATGAAAAGAAGTTCAACCTCCTCAGGATGGCCGTCCCTTGCATGAGGCTGATGCAGAAATCAGCCGACAGCAGTCAAATCACCCTGCTTCTGGAAATGTCCGAAGATCTTCCGCCCTTGCTTGCCGACGAGACCAGGGTCAAACAAATTCTCCTTAACCTGCTGTCCAATGCGATTAAATTCAATCTTCCGCACGGGCGGGTAATCGTTGACGCCGAGGTTAATGATAACGGCGCCGTTGCCCTGCGCGTCAGCGACACCGGATGCGGCATTGCCGCCGAAGATATCCCCATGGTGCTGAAGCCGTTCGGGCAGGTGGACGACGTCATGACCCGCACCCACGAAGGGACCGGGCTTGGGCTGTCCTTGTCGAATCGCCTTGCCGAACTGCATGGCGGACGCCTGGAAATCGAAAGCGAAATCGGCAAGGGCACTACGGTGACCGTACTCTTCCCGCCCGAAAGAACCATCTCCCTGTCATGACGCGCTTATGCCATCGGCCATTAATGGTTGACCCCTGAAATAAGCATGACAACAGAGGCTCAGAGACACAGAGGAGGATAGAAAAAAGAAAAAGCAGGAAGAAAACTTCCTTAATACCCATTCTCCATTTTGTCTTTCTTGGCGTCTTAGCGTCTTTGCGTGAGTTATACTACTTCGTCTTCTAATGCTATAGGGGGCACCGTTAATAACCTTCGGCATTACTTGTTGGCGGCAGCCGTCGCCATGTCATTTCCGTTGATCAGAACCTTCCCGTCGGCGGTTATGTCGATGTGGAACCTGGCCGTATCATCGCCGTCGGGGCCGGGTCCGGCAACCGCCAGATCGGATAACATATTCGTGAGCAACAGAAAAATCGGCTCTACATTTTTGGGGTCCTTGGTCGCCGCTTCCTTGATTTTGTCGATTCCTTTGACCGCGAGATCGAAGCCTCCCGAAACGCCGTAGACGGACGCGGCGTCGGCTTTCAGCAGACCGTCCAGGGTGAGGCCGGCCTTGACGGCGTTCATATCGGCCCTGGCGATGATTTTGGTTCCCGCCTGCGCCGACAGACTGCGGATGCCGGCGGTAGAAAATGATTGCCGATCAAACAATGCCTCCAAAACCGCCTCGATCGGCAAGCGCTCGACCTTGATGCTGACGGCGGCGTCGTGAGGGGCGACGGCCTGTGATCGGCTGTCGGCGGCTTTCAGGTTGTTGTGGGCATAGGCGAGGGAGAGGGCGGCGTAAGGCATCTCCAGCCCCCATGCGGCGGAGAAGTTCAGGCCGCCCAGCGATCCGACAGACTTGCCTTTATCATCGTTGATTTCCAGGTTGACCAGTTTCAGATCAACTCCCATATTCGGCGCCGCGCGCAACGCCGTCAGCGCCATCTTTTTTGTCAGTTCCCTTGATGCGTCGGGACTAAGGCGGGACGTCGTCTTGGGCATGGCGTTTTGAGAAATCAGCCTGATGTTGTCGGTAAAGGCTTTGTCATCAAAGCCCCCGATGTTGCCGGTTATTTCCATTGATTCCAGAGACGCCAATCTGACGCCGGGAGTGGTGACGGCAATTTTGGCGATTCCCATACGGTAGACGCCGCCCGATGTTCCGGGGGAGGCTCCCTTCCGGTTGCCGGCAATCACAAAACGGTCGGCGGCGACGGTCAGCGATTTTTCCGGTTCCTTGATCAATATATTCGTCAGTTCGATATCGGCCTCGGCGAAGCGATTGCTTTCGGGATGCCACAGGCCGTTAAATCGTTTCTGGTTGTGGGTTATGACCAGTTTCCGGCTATTATTCATATCAACCATGGTCGCCCGTATCCGCGCCGGCAGGGTCACGTTGACCCTGTAGGCGTGTGCGTCCTTGATATTGCCGTCTTCCGGCTTGATCTTTAAACCGGATTCGGCAAAAGAAACGCCGGAGCCGTCACTCCTGACGAACGCGAAATCCGGGATGGAAACGGCGAACCAGCCCTGGTCCTCTTCCGCGACGCGCACCGGCCCGTTCATTTTCATGGTCGCGTTCGGCGGGATCATGGCGTTTATGGCGTTGGTGATGACCATGTGGATAAATCCGACATCGGTATCAATATCGGCTTCGTCAACGGAAAGGGTCCGGCCTTGTCTGAAAGGCGACTCATAACCGCTGTCGTACAATTCATCGAGGGCTTGCTCCGCCTCGACATCTCCCTTCTTGGCGGCCATGTCCAGCCATTCCTCCGCCTTCTTTTTATCCACCTTGGAACTGCCGAACTTCCCCGCATAGAGCAGGCCGAGGTGCTTTTGCGCCTTAAGGTGATCTTTTTCGGCGGCCTTGGCGTACCATTCTGCGGCGCCGGCCAGACTGAAGGGGACGCCTACGCCCAGGCGGTACAATTCTGCGAGCTTGAACTGTCCTTCTGCGTCCTCGTTCTCGGCGGCGCGTTTGTACCAGTGCCATGCCATTGAGTTGTTTGCCTCGACGCCTTTGCCTTCAAGGTAGAGATCGCCGATCATGGCCTGGGCTTTGGCGTTGCCGGATTTAGCCAGGGCTTCCAGGTTTCTGGCGATTTTTTTGTCGTCGCCGCCGGCCAGGGCGCCCTGCACTTCCTCCAGCGCCTTGGCGGCCTTGGCGGCTGCGGCGGCTTCGCTGTTTTCCTGCGGGGGCGGATCGGCGGCGGATGCGCCCCAGGCCGGCATGGCGGCGACGGCCATGAGCAGAACCAGCGCCTTGATCCGATTTTTTGCGGCGGGCATTTTAACGTGCGGCTCCGAGCGGATTATCATGGCGTAAATGTTGCCTGTTTAACGGGGACATTGCAATCGGATAGAGTGGAATCATGACCGATCAGGACAAAACAACAACTGACGCTTCGCCCGCTTACGGCGATGCCGAGTTCTATAATAATTCGACGGGCGCCCTGATCGGAAAAGGGGAATTCGACGAGGCTGCGGCGGCATGTCTTAAGGTTCTGGAAACAGAACCGGACAACACCATGGCGCATATCTTCCTGTCGGCGATCCGCTTTTATCGCGGAGAGACGGAGGCGGCGGCATCGATTCTCGGCGAGGGCGTTCGCCGAAAACCATTTATCGTCAAGAAATGCAGAAAAGAGCCGACGGCCCGCATATTACGGGTCAGGGGCATCGACAATAGCCGTTACACCTTGGGCAGGAACAGCAAGGGGCAATACAAGATCAAGCTTTCCGGCGGCAATTTCTCGGATACGCACCTGACCGACATGGACAGATACGAGACCATTAATTTCCTTGTTCAGGATAATAATATCCTGTCTTGCGATGATATTCCCGAATTCGACATCATCATCAACTCCATAGCCGACCCGGATGTGGAACTTAACTCGCTGACGGCGCTGGCGGAATTTCTTCGCCGCAAGGGGAATGTTCCGCTCATCAACCACCCCGACAAGGTGGCGGAAACCTCCAGGGACAGAAATTACCGACGGCTCGGCGGGATCGACGGCATCGTCTTCCCCAAAACCGTCCGCCTGGCGACGGACGGCGCGGACGGCGGGGCGCTGATAAAAGCCGTTGAGGAAAACGGTTTCGCCTATCCGTTTCTGGTCAGGGAACCCGGTAGCCAGACCGGAAGAACATTCTCGATGATAACGGCCCCCCATCACTTGACGGCCTATGTGAAGGGGGGGCAGGCGAAGGAATTATACGTTATCCAATATGTGGAAAGTTTGCTCCTCGGCAGCTTCTTCAGGAAGATGAGGTTCTTCTGCGTCGATGGTCAACTGTACCCCGTTGTTTGCCATATCGACACCACATGGAACGTGCATGGCGAAAACAGGGCAAAAATTATGACGCAAAATGAATGGATGATGGAGGATGAAAAATCATTCCTGGCCGACGGCAGGAACTATATCGGACACGATCAATACGAATGTCTTAAAGGGCTGTATAAGCCGGTCGGGCTTGATTATTTCGGCATCGACTTCGACATCATGGACGATGGAAGGATTTTGATTTTTGAACTAAATCCGGCGATGCGCCATCATTTCGGCCATGCCCGCAAGTTCCCTTACCTGACTCCATACCTTCAGAATGTTACCGGCGCCTTCAACAGGATGATCGACAGGAAGATCGCTTAGTCCTCCTCCTCATCGTCTCCGCCGTCGTCGCCGTTATCTTCGTCGGAGTCGTCTTCGTCGTCGCCCTGGTTATCGGAATCATCCTCGTCGTCGTCGCTTTCGTCTGATTCGGCGGCGGCGGCGACGACGGCGTCATCTTCTTCGTCGCCGGTTGAACAATTGGCGCTTCCGGTAAGATAACAGCCGACGTTGGTGAACAAGGTCTGGAGATTGCCGCCGAGATAGCCCCATGAGATGATGGCCATGGCGGCGGTAAAGCAGATGATAACCACATACTCGACCGCCGTTACGCCGGCGGCGCCGGACAACAGGTCCCTGGTGAAATCGGACAGATTCCGATACTTTGAAAATTTTACGATTTTCGGCGGGTCGGTTACGGGCATCAGAAGGTACCCTTCGTCTTTCTGTTTTTTAGATCGGCAAGATTGCTCTTGGCCTCGGCGTTCCCCTGTTTGCTCGCCAGAAGGAGCCATTTTTCGGACGCCTCGAAGTTCTTATCGACGCCCAGCCCGTATCCGTACATCAAGCCGAGGGTGTTCTGGGCCTTGGCCTTTCCCGCATCCGCCGCCGCACGGTATAAATCCGCCGCTTTCTCATAATCTTTCGGCGCGCCCAGCCTTTTCTTGATCATGTCGTCGAGGGTTTCCTGGGCTTTGGCGTAATTCTGGTCGATCGCCATCAGGTACAGGTCAACCGCCTTGGCAAAATCGCGTTCGACGCCCTTGCCTTCAAGGTACATGTCGGCAAGGCCTTTTTGGCCGCGAGCGTCTTTCCGGTCGGCGGCCTTTTTGAACCACTTGACCGCAGTTTCATAATCCCTGGAGACGCCCAGGCCGAACTTGTACATGAAGGCGAGATCGCCCTGGGCCTTGGCGTTTCCCTGTTCGGCGGCCAGGGCGTACCACTTCGCCGCCTCGGCATTGTCTTTTTTAACGCCGCGTCCGAACTGGTAAAAGACGCCGAGGCTCTTTTGCGCCTTGGCGTGTCCCTGCTCGGCGGCCAGACGATACCACTTCTCCGCTTCCTTGTAGTTTTTTTCAACGCCGCGCCCGGATCGGTACATGAAGGCAAGGTTGTTCTGGGATTTGGCGTCCCCCTGTTCGGCGGCCATGCGATACCACTTCACCGCCTCGGTGTCGTCCTTGGGGATGCCCTTTCCGAACTGGTGCATGATGCCGATGTTTTTCTGGGCCTTGGCGTACCCCTGCTCGGCGGCCAGACGGTACAGCCTTGCCGCCTCTATAGGGTTCTGATCGACCCCCCGCCCGGTCTTGTACATGTAGGCAAGGTTGCTTTGCGCCTTGGCGTATCCCTGATCGGCGGCGGCGCGGTACAGTTTCACCGCTTCAACGTCGCTTTGGGGAACGTCGCGTCCGTACTGGCGCCTGATGCCGAGGCTGGTCAGTTGCTTGGGCGTAGCGTTGCCGACGTCTATTTTTTCGATGGCGGCGACGGCTGCCGGTTCCGGTTTCATCTTTTCCAGGTAAAGCCATTCGGCTTCGGCAATCTGCCCGGAAGACAATCGCGTCTCCAGCTTGGAGCGCGCCTCTAACGCCGATTCATCGCCCTGGTTTATGGCGAGGTTGAGCCAAAGGTGGGCCTGGATGAAGTCCTTGGGGACGCCCTTGCCGTAAGTATACGCCTTGGCGATATTGCTGAAGGCGGCGGCGTTTCCTTCCTTGGCGGCGACCCGGAAGTTGTTGATTGCCTCATCGTAGTTCTTGGGGACGCCGAGGCCCTCCCATTGCATGAGGCCCAAGGCGTTCACGGCGCCGGAGTCGCCTTGCTTGGCGGACATGATAAGCCATTTTAATGCCTCGGTATTGTCCTTGGGCACGCCCCTGCCTTCAAGATAAAGTCGTCCCAGGGAGGACTGGGCGGCGGCATTTCCCTTGTCGGCGGCCTTGCGATAATTCTCTGCCGCCTTGGCGTAATCGGGCGGCAACCCGGCCCCGGCGCTATACATGATTCCGAGGCCGAAAAAGCCCTCGGCTTTGTCGGCGTTTGCCAGAGCGGTGAAAGTTTCCAGCGCCATCTTGTGGTCGCCGTTCAGGAAATCGGCAATGGCTTTATCGGCGGCGTCGCCGAACGAGGGAGGGGGAGCGCCGTTCAATCTCCTGATGGAGTAGGGCAGTTCCTTGAGGATATTCAGGGCGGTTGCGCTGCCCGTGGCGGCGATTTTTTCCAGGATGAGCGCCGCTCTTGGATTGCGTGGGGCAATTTTCCCCAGCAACTTCAGCATATCGGGATAGAAAGGACCATGTTTTGATTTGAGAAGCTGGGCCAGCTTGATTTGAGCCGCCGGGAGTTTCTGCTTGGCGGCGTGGCCGTACCATTCGATGGCGGCCTTGGGGTCGGCGGGAATTCCGATGCCGTTCTGGTACATATAGCCGATTTTGTACTGGGCGGCGGCGTCGCCCTGCACGGCGGCGCGCTTGTACCAGTGCCAGGTCATCGAATTATTCGCCGGAACGCCTCGCCCGGTCAGGTAAAGGTCGCCGAGCAATGTCTGGGCGTCGGCGTTGCCCTTGTCGGCGAGTTTTCTCAGAATCTCGGCGGCTTCCCCGAATTGCCCGCCGTCAAGAGCGTTGCGGGCGGTCTTGAGCGAGCTTTTGTCCCCTTGCGAAGCCGATGCGGCAGACGCTTTGCCGCTATCCTGGGCGGCGGCATTCGAGCAGACTCCAAAGAGGCCGCCGACGGCAACCGCCAGACAGAACCCGAGACCGATGATTCTGTTCGCAGAGCAAAAGGTTGTGAAACGGTCACGGACAAACATCGGCTGGTCATAACACAATAATCTGACCGGATCATGACAAGGGATGGCAATGTGTCGTTTGACTCGGTCGGATGAATCATCCATCATCAGCAGGGGTCGTATCGGGAATCGAGGAATAAATGATGGCGAAGACAATCTTGATCGTTGAAGACAACGAACTGAACATGAAGCTTTTCAACGATCTGCTTCAGGCCCATGGCTTCAATACGGTGCAAACCAGCAACGGCCGCGACGCCTTGAAATTGGCCAAAGAGCACCTTCCCGATCTTATCCTTATGGACATTCAGTTGCCGGAGATATCCGGGCTTGAAGTTACCAGAATTCTCAAGGCGGATGGCGCCCTCAAGCATATCCCGGTTATTGCGGTAACCGCCTTCGCCATGAAGGGCGATGAAGAAAAAATCCGCGACGGCGGATGCAACGGCTATATCGCCAAACCTATTTCGGTAGGCGTTTTCCTGGAAACCGTCGTCAAATTCACGTCCTGACAGATTTATTTTTTACGTAGGGGTCGTCCATGTCGGCGCGCATCCTCGTCGTTGACGATATATTCACCAGCGTCAAGGTGCTGGCGGCAAAGTTGAACGGCGCTTACTACGAGGTTCTGACGGCGGGCAGCGGGGCTGAGGCTCTTAAAATCGTTAACGAGCATGACCCCGATCTGGTGCTGCTGGACGTCATGATGCCGGGCATGGACGGCTTTGACGTGTGCCGGCGCATCAAGGCAAACCCCAAGACATCCCATATCCCGGTAGTAATGGTGACGGCATTGAGCAAAACCATCGACCGGGTGAAGGGCCTGGATTGCGGCGCCGATGATTTCCTGACCAAGCCGGTGGGCGATGCAAGGCTTTTCGCCAGGATCGGATCGCTGGTGAGGGTGAAGCAGGTGCTTGACCAGTGGCGGATGCGCGAAGAAACCACGAGGGACCTCGGTTTCCCCTCGACAAACGGACATATGCCCGGCGATATCGGCGGGGCGCATATCGTTCTGGTGGACAGCGGCTCCGTTCAGACCGCCAACATCAAGGACGCCCTGGAAAAAGACAGCCATCGCGTCACCGTAGTCGCCGACGCCAAAGACGTTGCCGACAAGGTGGCCGAGGCCGGGGCCGAAGTGCTGATCGTCAGTGTTTCCGCCGACGGCGAGGCTCCTCTGCGTCTGGCGTCGCAATTGCGCTCACGCACGGAGACCCGCCTGCTTCCCATTATCCTGATCGGCGACGAGGAGAATATAGGGTTGTTGATCAAGGCCATGGAACTGGGGGTCAATGATTACCTTTCCCGTCCCCTTGATCATCAGGAGTTGCTGGCCCGCGTGCGCACCCAGGTCCGCCGCAAGCGCTACCAGGACTGTCTTCATGACAACTTCCTGCATACCGTGTCGCTGGCCCTTATCGACGGCCTTACCGGCCTGCATAACAGGCGCTATCTGTCCACTCATCTGGACGCGGTGATGAGGCGCATGGCCGACAGCGGCAAGCCGGTTTCCCTGATGATGATCGACATCGACCATTTCAAGCAGGTCAATGATCA
This sequence comes from Rhodospirillales bacterium RIFCSPLOWO2_02_FULL_58_16, assembly GCA_001830425.1. Taxonomy (NCBI): domain Bacteria; kingdom Pseudomonadati; phylum Pseudomonadota; class Alphaproteobacteria; order Rhodospirillales; species Rhodospirillales bacterium RIFCSPLOWO2_02_FULL_58_16. Next base: position 43,033 of record MIAA01000029.1, on the reverse strand, counting down.
ACATGGCCATGGGGCGGGTGATGAGGTGCTTTGCGAGGTGGCGTCGCGCATCGCCAACAATATACGCGGGTTCCATATGGCGGCCCGTTACGGCGGCGAGGAATTCGTGGTGGTTATGCCCGACACTTCCATCGACACGGCCTTTACGGTGGCCGAACGGTTGCGTGAAACCATCGCCGAATCCGCCTTTGAGACAAAAAGCGAAAAAGGCGCGGCAAACATCACCGTCAGCATCGGCATCAGCGAAACCAGAGACAGGACATGCACTCCCAAGGGTCTTCTCGAACGCGCCGACCAAGCCCTGTACAAAGCCAAGGAGCAGGGCCGCAACCGTGTCGTTATGGAGTCCTGACGGGATTTTCAGAGACTTTCCCCTCCTTACCAAGGAGGGGTCAGGGGAGGTTGCCGCAACGACCCCCTATAGCGCGTCAGGATTGATTGCAATCGCTCAAGGCCGCTGTGAGCCGCGCCTTCCCGTCTTTGCGAGGATTGCGAGAAGCGAAGCGACTAAGCAAGACGAAGCAATCCAGGGAGCATTCACCGCCACTGGATTGCTTCCCGTGTCGCTGACGCTCACGGTCGCAATGACGGTAATTCGTAACGCAGGTGATCCTAATCAATCCTGACGCGCTAACTCCCCCTTAAACCAAGGGGGAGGATTTTTCAGAGTCATTTTTTGCGGCCGCTGATACTACTTTATCTTTGCTTCCTTGAACATCACATGCTTGCGCACTACCGGATCATACTTCTTGAACTGAAACTTTTCGGTAGACGTGCGGGGGTTCTTTTTGGTCACATAATAGAACCCGGTATCGGCTGTGCTGATCAGCTTGATCTGGATGGTAGCCGATTTGGCCATGGCTCGACCCTCTTCAAAGAAGTTTTATAATCTCAGGCGGCGAAACATACAGGCCACGGCGGCGCTGTCAAGGGTTCTTGGCGTCGCCGGCGGCCTCGGCGATGAGCGCCGTAAGGTCCAGGGCGCTTTCATAAAGGGAGTTGTCCAGAAGCAACCGGCGCGCCACGTCAACCTCAAGAGCCTGAGTGCGCCGCTCCGCCGGGCAGGACGAATGCAACTTTTCGCGGCGCGACGCATCGTCGGGAGACGCTTTGCGCCAATCCTCCATGGCCGTGGCGGTCTTGCTCTTTTCTATCGGATCGAGGATGGCCGATTTCCCGCCGGCTTTCCGACCGCTGGTGCATACGGCCGGCAGGACGCCGAGGCCGTGCAGGGCATACCCGGAGGGAGCGATTAATCGTGACCAGGTAAGAGTGATCTCGCCGCCGTTGGGTAGCTTGATAACCGTTTGCACCGTTCCCTTGCCGTAAGAGGAGGTGCCGATGATGACAGCGCGTCCGTGATCCTGCAAGGCGGCGGCCAATACTTCGGCGGACGAAGCCGATTTGCCGTCCATCAGCACCGCCAGCGGAAGGCCGTTGGCCATATCATCGCCGTCGGCTTTGTAGTGCTGGATGCTGTGGGGATGGCGGCCCACCGTATTGACGATATCGCCGCGCCGCAGGAACAGATCGGCGGCCTTTATTGCTTCTTTGAGAAGTCCGCCGGGATTGCCGCGCATATCCAGCACCAGCCCCTTGATTTCGCCGCCATGCTCGCGGAGCGCCTTTCCGAGTTTGTCGCTCAGAGACGCGGCGGTGTTCTGGTTGAAGCCGGTGATCTTGAGAAAGACCAAGCCCTTTTTATAGCCGTAAATGACGGTGGGAGGGATTATATGGGTTCGCTCCAATACGAATTCGACAGGGCCGGCCGCGCCGTCGCGAAGCACGGTAATGGTCACCACGGAATGAATTTGTCCCTGCAATTGATTGTTGATGTCAGCGCTGCCGAGGCCGGTAACGGACACGTCGCCGACATGGGTTATGCGGTCTCCCGGCTTGACGCCGGCGAGGAAGGCGGGAGCGCCGGGCGTTACCGATTTCACCCGGACGACGCCGTCTTTGACGTTGACGTCAACGGTGATGCCGGCGCCGCCGAATCCTTCGCGCCGCGCCCGGTTTTTACCGGCTTCCTCGGCCCCGGCATAGCGCGAGAAAATATCCAGGTTGGAGAGCGCCCCGTCGAAAACCGCCTCGTAGATTTTTTCCGGCGATGCCGTCCGCAGCTCATTCGACGCCTTGCGTCCGGCCTCGACCACGCCGGCGGTCAACGCCGCCCAGCCCGGCACGTCGTTATCGGCGGGCGCCGGGAAGTCGGCTGTTTTCTCATCGGAAGAAGCCAGAACTATGAGATCGCCGGAGCGGGTCACCGACAATTCGGGATCAATAGAGGCAAGGCCGCGCATGCCCTCCAGCGCCAGCGAGGACGGCAGTATCTTTTCGATGTACTTGTCGGCGACAGAGCCGTAGCCGGCGGCGAAGACATCCGCAGCATCATCTCCGGCGAAAGGCGCTTCGTCGGCGCCCGGCGGCGCAGGCGTCGGCGCGCAGGCGACGGCCACAACGAGCACAAGCACCGGCGCAAAACGCCGGTGAAATTCCAATAACCGATCCATGCCTGTAATTTTCCACTATTTTGCCGGAAAATTCAACCTGTCCGGCGGCGGACCCATAATTTGCATTTGCCCGAAGATGGCTAAGCATCTAAAATAAACGCATGAGCACCAGGATTGAAAGCACCGTTGAGAAACTACCCGAGGAAATAGCCAGATCCGGCGCCTCAGGCAAACAACATGTATTTGTGACTATTCTCGATGATAAGGAGATGGTCAAGCTTGAAGAGCTTCGCCGTCTCATTGATGAAGCGGAAGGAAGCGGCGATTGTGTGGACGGGGATGAGGCTTTTGGTGAAATCCGCCGTAATCTCATCGCAAAATATCCTGAATTAACCGACGTCGCGTCTGATATTTAGACCATCTGCAATTGCAGACATGGACGGCATCGCCGAATATATCGCCCGCGATAATCCCAGTCGCGGTTTTTCATTTGTGGCGGAAATTCAAGGCACGCTCCATCTATTGGCGGAGAACCCGCTCGCCGGTCGTGATCGTTCGGAGATCAAAGAGGGTTTGCGCAGTTTTCCGCATGGTAACTATGTGGTGTTCTATCGTCCCTTGCCGGACGGCATAGTGGTCTTGCGCGTTATTCACGGCTCCCGCGACCATAAGCGCATGTTTTAGCTTTCTGAGACACTACCGGCGGCGGCCTTTGGATGGGGCGGCGCCGCGCTTTTCTTTCTTATTCGGGCCGGCGTAGCCGTTGCTCTCTACCGGATGCATGATCATGCCGCCGGTGACCGGGTTGGCCTCGACCAGGGTTACTTCTATCGCCTCGCCGATGTGGAATTGGCGTTTCCCCCGGACCTCGCGCAGCATATGACGGGCCTCGTCGTGTTGATAGCGTCCGCCGGGCAGCGATCTGACGGGGACCAATCCGTCGGCGCCGGTGTCGTCAAGGGTGACAAACAGGCCGAAGCGGGTGACGCCGTTGATGCGGCCGCTGAAGCGGGCGCCGATGCGCTCGGCCAGGAAGCCGGCGGTGAAGCGATCGACGGAGTCGCGCTCCGCCGCCGCCGCCCGACGCTCGGTATCGCCGAGGTGCGCGCCGATAGCGGCGAAGTCGCCGGGGTCCTGAAGCCCGCCCTCGCCCAGATTGAGTTCCGAGATCAAAGCGCGATGCACCAGCAGGTCCGAGTAGCGGCGGATAGGCGAGGTGAAGTGGCAGTAATTTTTCAACGCCAGTCCGAAGTGGCCGATGTTGGTCGGCGAGTATTCGGCGCGGGCCTGGGCGCGCAGCACCACTTCCGAGACCATGGTTACGCTCCCGGCGACGGCAGCCTTTTGCAATATGCGGTTGAAAACCATCGGCTTGATGACCTGCGCCTTGGCCAGATTGATGCCGATGGTGGAGAGGAATTGGCGCAGGTCCTCGACTTTTTCCGGCGAAGGCTCGTCATGGACGCGGTACATGCAGGGCAGCCGGCCCTTGGTCAGGGTTAGGGCGGCGGCGACGTTGGCGGCGATCATGAATTCCTCGATCAGCTTGTGGCTGTCAAAGCGGGGACGGAGCTTGATGTCGATAACCTGACCGTCATCGCCGATGATCACCCGGCGCTCGGGCAGGTCCAGTTCAAGCACCCCTCGTTCCTCACGCGCCTTGAGAAGGCGCCCGTAGGCTCCGTACAGGGGCGTGATGACCGTCTCCAGCAGTTCCGCCGTCACCTGATCAGGAACGCCGTCGCGGGCCTGCTGAACCTGCTCGTAGGTAAGGCGGGCTGCGGATTTCATAAGGCCCCGCGCAAACCGCGAGGAGCGCAGATTACCGCCGGCGTCGATGGTCATATGACAGGCCAGACAAGGCCGATCTTCGCCCGGAACCAGCGAGCACCAGCCGTTGGACAGGGCCTCGGGCAACATAGGCACTACCCGGTCGGGGAAATATGCCGAGTTGCCGCGCTCATAGGCGCACTTGTCCAGGGCGTCGCCGGGGCGCACATACCAGGACACATCGGCGATGGCGACGACAAGCCGCCAGCCGCCCGGATTGGCGGGAGCGGAGTCCGGCTCGGCCCACACCGCGTCATCGAAATCCCTGGCGTCGGAGCCGTCGATGGTAACCAGCGGCAGGTTACGCAAATCCTCGCGCTTGCCGAGCGCCGTCGGCCCGGCGGCATTCGCCTGTTTGACGGCGGCGGCGGTGAATTCGGTGGGGATGCCGTGATCATGCAGGGCGATCAGGCTGACCGCCTTGGGTCCGGCGGCGGCAATGCGCTCCACCACCCGCGCCCTCTGAAGCCCCGACCGACGGCCGGGCAGCACCTCGGCGCGCACCAGATCGCCCCGCACGGCGCCCTTGGCGTCCTCTGCGGCCACCATCAGATCATTCCTGGCGCGGCGGTCGGTTGACCTGATCCGGCCCTGCTTGCCGTCAACGGCGTAAACTCCCAGCACCATTGAAGGAGCCGAAGATATGCGGCGGATCACCTGCGCCTCATAAGCGCCGCCTGACCGTGAAAGCCGGGCCAGCGCCTTGTCCCCGATCCCCAGCGCCGGATGCCCGCGCTTTTCGGGCGCCATGTAGATAAGCGGCGGTTCGCCCTCTCCCTCCCAGTTGAGCGGCCTGGCCATTACCTCGCCGTCCAGGTCGGTTCCCGACACTTCCAGCACCGCCACCGTCGGCAGCTTGCCTGCGAAATAGCGCCGATTTTGCTTGCGGCCCAGCGCCCCCTCGTCTTCCAGCTCGCGCAATGCCTGCTTCAGCCGAATCCGCTGTCCGGGAGTCAGATGAAAGGCTCGCGCAATCTCCCGCTTGCCGACCTTGCCGGGACTGTCGTTGATGAACTCAAGGATTTGCTCTTTGCCGGGAAAGGGAGGAGGCATAACTATCCCGAAGGCAGGCTGAGGATCACCGATGTCCCCTTGCCAAGCTCGCTTCTAAGGTCAAGGGAGCCGCCATGGAGTTCCATGAAAGACTTGGCCAGGGGCAACCCCAGACCGGAGCCTTTATAGTTCTTGGTAAAGGCCGTCTCCACCTGACCGAAAGGCTCAAGCACCCTCAAAAGGTCCTTCTTGGCGATGCCGATGCCGGTATCGGACACGGTGATGGATATGCCGCCGCCGGCCTGCTCGGCTACGGTTACGGTAATTGTTCCGTCGTCAGGCGAAAATTTTACCGCGTTGGAAAACAAATTAAGGAGCGTCTGGCTTATCAGTCGTCTATCGACATAAACAGGCGCGACGTCGTTCGGAACATCCATCCGCCACATAATTCGTTTTTTGCCCGCCTCCACCCCGAAAAAATCCCAGGATTTTTCCAGCAGCTCCCCGATATCGACATGGCTCTTTTCCAGATCGACCTTTCCTCCCTCGATGCGGGAGATATCAAGGACATCATTAATGATGGTGAGCAGATGGTGACCCGAGGTGAAAATATGATCAATGTAGTCCATATATTTTTCAGGGTCCCATGTCGTGACGGTGCCTGACATGCTTGTTTTTATCGCCTCGGAAAAGCCGATAATCGCCGTCAGCGGGGTGCGCAGTTCGTGGCTCATGTTGGCGAGAAAATGGGATTTGGCGTTACTTGCCGCTTCAGCCTCTTTCTTGGCAAGGCGCAGTTCCGCTTCCATGCGTTTGCGCTCAACTATTTCCTGCCGAAGCGCCTTGGTGCGTTCTTCCACCGCTTGCTCCAACTCATCCTTATGGCGGTGAAGTTCATGGATGATCTCCTGGCGCTGGTGGCGCAGAAACATCTGACGAAGCGATGATTTAATCCTTGCCTTCAATACATCGATGCCCGCCGACTTGCCGACGAAATCGTCGATGCCGGCCTCCAGGGCCTGGGCCACGTTTCCCTTCTCTTCAAAGGCGCTTAAGGCGATGATGACGTAGGAATGACCGGAATTTTTGCGGTCCTCCACCAGACGACGAGCCATGATTCCCCTCTCTATGTCAGGCATCACCATGTCGATGAGGACGCAATCAAAGGCTCCTTTTTTGGCGAGAGACAGTCCTTTTCTGGGCGAGGTGGTGACTTCGACCGTGTATTCATCGTCGCTTAAATCATCCTTCAGGCGCTCAAGAAAGGTCGGACTGTCGTCGATAACGAGGACGCGAGGGCGATGAAACAAGGGAGCATAAAGGTCCATCAACAGGTTTTCTTTGTGGCCTCTTATCAGCAGCGAGTGGATGCGCAGCAAAAGAATTTCATGGTCTTCATTTTTTGAAACATAATCGTCAGCGCCGCTTTCAAGCCCCCTCACCTCGCTTCCGTCTTCGGTATTCGAGGTCAGCATCAGAACAGGAATGCCTTGGGTGTTGATGTTCATCCGCAGACGGCGGCACAACTCGTCGCCATTAATTCCCGGCAGCCGGTAATCGACGATCATGATATCCGGCATTGTCGAGCGCAGCAGGCTCATGGCGTCCTCGGCGCTGGCCAGACACAACACCTTGAAGCCTTCCTCTTCAAGGATCGCCCGCAGGGTGACGGTCTGGGTCGCGGAATCCTCGACAACCATCACCAGCTTTCGCGACGAGGCCGTCTTGATCAGCCGAAGAATATTCTCCTCATGAGCGCCCGCTTCGGCGGGAGCGGTGTCGAATCTGATCCCAAGCCGCTTCTTGCGACGAACAACCCTGCCTGTAAGTTCGCCGAATCCCTCGACGCTGATCTTCACTTTTGCGTTGAGAGGCGCCTCGAAGCCGACGCCGATGCACGCCCCGTCAAACGAAATATCGTGAAGCACGCCCTCCCCGCCCCGGCCCTCGGTTTCGATTTTGGCGGGAGACATAACTTTATGCCGTTGCTGACCTCTGTTATCCTTCCCCACGCTTCCCCCAAGCCTTGAGTTTCTCCCAAGAGCGGCGATTATACACAAATTTTCCGACAAAACTATCGAAGCATGAGAGGCACACAGGTAAAAGAAGGCCATGCCGCGCTATAAAATCACCATCGAATACGACGGCGGCGGGTTCGCCGGCTGGCAGCGCCAGGAAAACGCCGGCTCGGTGCAGCAGGCGATTGAGGAAGCCATCGGCAAGTTCAGTCATGAGGCCGTTACCGTTTTCGGCGCCGGGCGCACCGATTCTGGCGTTCATGCCCTCGGACAGGTCGCCCATTTCGACCTCGGCCGCGAGTTCAGGACCGACACCGTGCGCGACGCCATCAACTTTCACCTCAAGCCGGCGCCGGTATCGGTGCTCGGCTGTGAAATCGCCGACGGTAATTTTCACGCCCGCTTCGACGCCGTCGGGCGCGTTTATCGCTATCGCATCATCAACAGGCGTTCGCCTCCCGCCTTGAATCGCGGCGGCAAGTGGTGGGTTCCGGTTCCGCTGGATGCAGGGGCAATGGACCAGGCTGCAAAGGCGTTGGTGGGCGTACACGACTTCACCACCTTCCGCGCCGTCATTTGCCAGGCCAAGTCGCCGGTCAAGACCGTGAGCGCGCTGGATGTGGAGCGCCGAGGCGATGAGATCACTATCCGCGCCGAGGCGCGTTCATTCCTGCACCGTCAGGTGCGTAATTTCGTCGGCACGCTGAAACTGGTCGGCGAGGGCAAATGGACCGTCGATGACGTGCGCGTCGCCCTTGAAGCCCGCGACCGCTCCGCCGGCGGCCCCACCGCCCCGGCGCAAGGCCTGTATCTGGTGAAAGTGATATATTAGCGAGGGTGACGTAAACGTGTCTTTTACTCCGGTTGCAAATACGGGATAATGGCAGAAGATTGCTATCGACATGCGGATTGATAATATGCTTGCGATATTGACATCACGCGAGGAGTTAGACCGTGCAACGTACAACTATTAGCCTGAAACCTGAAGAACGAGACTGGCTCGCCCGCCGGGCGCAGGTGGAGCATGTTCCACAAACGGAAGTGGTGCGTCGGGCTTTGCAACTTTACCGCAAAAAGGCGGAAGCCCAAAAGGCGAAAAGCCATGTGACGCAATCCTTCGAGAAATTGGCGTGGCTCACCAGCGGCATTTGGCAGGGTAAGGATGGACTTGTTGTGCAGCAACACCTGCGCGACGAGTGGAGTAGGCGTTGAACGGCTATCTTCTGGATTCAGTCATCTTGATCGACCATTTCAATGGGCGATCTGAGGCGACCGGATTTCTATTGGAAAACCACGAATCGGCGGCTGTTTCCGTCATAACGCGAGCCGAAGTGCTGACCGGATTCGACGCCGTGGGCGAGGTGCAGGCCAAGGCTTTTCTCAACCTTTTTCCAACTCATGCATTGACCGAAGATGATGCCGATCTGGCCGCAAGTCTGCGCCGCGAACATCGCTGGAAATTGCCGGATGCCTTGCAGGCCGCTGTGGCAATCAACCGCCGGTTGATGTTGGCGACTCGCAACAGCAAGGACTTTGATCCGGCTCGCCATTCCTTCGTCGCTATTCCTTACCTGTTAAGCGTAAAGCAATCGTAAAGTGGCGGTGACATGTACCGGAGAACTTTATACGGCAGAAGGCGCTACGTTTTTCCATCCTACCGAACTGGATACCACACGGAGGCTGCATGGTAATTGAGTCTCTGACCGCCCTTCTTGTGTTAATCACCGCGATATATGCCTATTTGACGTATCGCATGGCGAAGGCGAGCGAGGCTTCTATGGAGGCTGTACGCGATCAATCAGAAGCAATGCTGCGCCCATACATTACCGTTGCACCTTTCATTCGACCCCATACGCCGTTTCTTTATCTCCGAGTGAAAAACACCGGGCGAATGGGTGCGCGTAATCTTCATCTTACTCTTGATCGTGATTTTTTTCAGTATGGCGAGAAAGATGGTGCTGACAAAAACCTTCGGAGCAAGAGTGCATTTTCGACCCCTATCGATTGCTTTCCACCAGGAGCCGAACTAATTTTTGCTCTTGGGCCGGGCTGGGTACTTTTCGGCAAAAGCGCGCAGCCCGATGTTTCTCCTACGCAATTTAATGTTACGGCCACATATGAGTTCCTTGGAAAAAAGGCCGAAGAAGTGAACCGAGTTGATCTCCGTCCGTATATAGGCTCCGAGGGAGAGTTAGATCCGGTTGTTGAAGAACTCGAACGAATCAGGAAAGTCATGGAGAAAAAGAAGTGACATATTAAAACATGCTTTCGGCGGTGGCGTTGATGAAGACGGAGATAACCAAATCCAGAACGACGATGCCGGACGCGATGCCGCCGCTGACGTTCAACGCCGTCCTGGCGACGAACCATGTGTAGAAAATGATCATCAGAAAAACGATAAGACTCAACGCGCTTGCCATGCCGGCCGGCAACAGTTCGTTGACCATCAGCATCGCCAGCGGCAAATAGAGCGCGTTTTGCAGCACGGACGCCCAGTTATAGGCGACAATGTAGGCAAGGTAATTCTTTTCCCGCTCCAGGAACTTGGCCAGTGAGATCATAACCACCGGGAACGTCACCCACGACAAGACGTAGGAAATCGCCTCCACCGCAACGAACCTGTAAGGATGGACGTTCATCTCGCCGGCGTTAAAGCGTATGTACAGCAGCAGTATATAGAAGGGGGCGATGATTGCCGCCGCCAGGAAAGAACGCCAAAATCCGTCGATGGTAGTGTTGAAAAAGGCCATGCCGCCGGCGTCGCGACGGGCCAGCCGGTAAGCGCCGTAAAGGGACCTGAGGGCTTCTTGGATCATCAACGGCCTTCTTGGAAATAACCGTCAAGCACCGCCTGGTAAATTCCGGTCAAGGTCGCCAGATCGGCGACGGCGACATGTTCATCGACTTTATGCGCGGTCTCGGCAATCAGGCCGAACTCCACCACCGGGCAATAGTTCTTGATGAAGCGGGCGTCCGAGGTGCCGCCGCCTGTGCCGTAATCCGGCGTCCGCCCGGTGACCTTTTCAACGGCGGCGGAAACCAGCTTGCTGAGGGGGCCGGGCCGCGTCAGAAAGGCCTCGCCCGAGATTTCCGTCTCAAGCTCGTAGCGGCACTGCTCCTTGTCGAAGCGTTGTTTTATATTCTCGATCAGGCGTTCGCCGGTATGCTTGTCGTTGAAGCGGATATTGAAGGCGGCTGCGGCTTTTGACGGAATCATGTTGGTTGTAGGATTGCCGACGTCAAAAGAAGTGATCGCCACCCTGGTCGGGTCGAAGTACTTGGCCACGCCGTCGTCCAACTGGGCGAAATTAAGCACCGTCATCATCCGCATCAGGCGGGGAATCGGGTTGTCGGCCAGTTCGGGATAGGCGGTATGGCCCTGCGTTCCGTACACGGTAAGGCGTCCGTTGAGACTGCCCCTGCGGCCGATCTTGATCAGGTCGCCCATCTGTTTCGGATTGGTCGGCTCGCCGACCACGCAGTCGTCGATGGTTTCACCTTGTTCTTTCGCCCATTCCAGTATCCTGGCTGTGCCGTTGACGGCCGGACCTTCCTCGTCGCCGGTGATCATAAGGCTGATCGAGCCGCCGAAATCGACGCCCTTTTCTTTGATGAAGCGGGAGGCGGCGGCGACAAAGCAGGCGATGGCGCCCTTCATGTCCGCCGCGCCGCGCCCGTACAGCCTGTCGCCGGAGACCGCGCCGTCAAACGGGCCGTGGCTCCATCCGTCTCCGGCGGGAACCACGTCGGTATGTCCGGCGAAGCAGAAGTTGGGCGCCGCCGAGCCGATGCGGGCGTACAGGTTGTCAACGTCGGGCGTCCCGTCCGTCGAGAACTTCAGGCGGCGGCAGGTAAAGCCGATTCCCTCCAGCGCCTTGGTCAGGACATCAAGGGCGCCGGCGTCTTCGGGAGTGACGCTGGGACAGCGGATAAGCGCCCGACTCAGTTCAAGGGGATCAATCATTCCCGCAACAGGTCGTTGATCGAGGTTTTGGAGCGGGTTTTTTCGTCCACCGTCTTGACGATGACGGCGCAATACAGCCCCGGCCCCGGCGAGCCGTCGGCCATAGGCTTGCCGGGCAGGCTTCCCGGCACAACCACCGAATAGGCCGGCACCCGCCCCTGATGGACCTCGCCGCTTGCGCGATCAATAATCTTGGTCGAGGCCCCCAGGTAAACGCCCATCGACAGGACGGCCCCTTCCTCGACGATGACGCCCTCGGCGACTTCCGAGCGGGCGCCGATGAAGCAGTTGTCTTCGATGATGGTGGGGCCGGCCTGCAACGGCTCCAGCACGCCGCCGATGCCGGCGCCGCCCGAGATATGCACGTTCTTGCCGATCTGGGCGCACGAGCCGACTGTCGCCCAGGTGTCGATCATGGCGTTGCAATCGACATAGGCGCCCAGATTGACGAAACTCGGCATAAGAATCACGCCCGACGCGATATAGGCGGAACGGCGCACCACGCAGCCAGGCACGGCGCGAAATCCGGCCTGGCGAAAGCGCGCCTCGTCCCAGTCGTCGAACTTGGAGGAAACCTTGTCAAACCAGACGGACTCTCCCGCCCCGCCGGGGATAACCCTCATGTCGTTGAGGCGGAACGACAACAGCACCGCCTTCTTGAGCCACTGGTTGACCGTCCACTTGCCGACGCCCCGGCGCTCGGCCACCCGCGCCTGCCCGCCGTCAAGCAGGCGCAAGGCCTCATCCACGGCCTCGCGCACTTCGCCCGTCGCGCCGTAATTGATCTCGGCGCGGCCTTCCCAGGCGGCTTCGACAACGGTTTTCAAGTGATCATGGGTCATGGCCCGAAACATGAGCGACGGGGGAGAAAGTGTCAATGGCGGAGGAGGGACGTTGGACAGGGCAATCGAATGAACGTCTTCATAATAGCTAAAGAGTCGTTCACAATGGCCCTTCTTGTTCGTCATGCGCGGGCTTGACCCGCGCATCCACGTCTTTGTTGTTTGTCGCCAAGGCAAAAAAGGCGTGGATGGCCGGATCAAGTCCGGCCATGACGGTAAAAGCAGGAACAATCTCCTTCGAGCGATTGCCCTGGGAGGCTTTGGACAGGGCCGGTCTGGTTCTGCGTCAACGAATGATTTCCAGCCCCGGCATGTCGGCCAGGGGGCCGAGGTCGGTAACTTTTGTATCCCTGATATTCAGGTATTTAATTTTCTTGAGTCCGAACAGGGGCGAAAGGTCGGAAACCTGAGTTGCCAAGAGGTCGAGCGATTGCAGCCGGGGAAGGCGATGCGGCGATGACCGTCTACAACTTCAGACTCTCCGGCAACAGCACCTACTTCGTCCGCCCGGCAGGCGGAAAAGCATTCCTGCTCGTCCACAACAAGTGATGATCAAGCTCGGCGCGGCCGGCGGCGACGGCCTTGGCTGCCGTCTTGACCGGGCCGGACTCGGTGTCGACGGCGCCCGCCGCATCGCCGTGCCGCCGATGAGGATGAACTCCCCGATGGCGGGCAGTTCGGAAAGGTCCGAAAGTACGCGCCGCGTGGCGTCAGGCAGTTTGTCGGGATGCACGGCCAAATCCCTTGCGGATGTTTTCCAGCATGCGCCGCGATTCGATCATGGCTTCAGGACGCGCTTTCGGATCGCCGGATAACTCGTCAAGAATCTTCCACACCCGATCCTCGCCGAATTTCAGACACAGCTTCGCCAGGCCTTCAAAGGTCGGCCTGTCCAGGACGGAGGCGATAAGGGCATCGTCATCGACCCCGTCGGGACGGCTCCAGGTGCGCGAGTACGATAGGGCGAACGGATCCTTGGTCATGAACTCGCCTGCTCCGCGTGGTTGTTCGCTGTTGATACTATACAGGTTTATGGGCAAGTCTTGAAACGTGAATTTCCAGAAGCGGGGGCCGACAAAAAAACGGCGGGGTTTCAAATCCCGCCGTTTTGTCTTTGTCGATGCGTATGACGCTTACATGTGGTCCAGCGCCTTGCAGATTTCCTCGGTCATCTTCTTGGCGTCGGCGAACAGCATCATGGTCTTGTCGCTGAAAAACAGTTCGTTGTGGACGCCGGCGTAGCCGGTGGCCATGGAGCGCTTGATGAACAGGGTGGTCCCCGCTTTCTCCAGGTCAAAGATCGGCATGCCGTAGATGGCGCTGGTGGGATCGGTCTTGGCCGCCGGGTTGGTGACGTCGTTGGCGCCGATGACGTAGGCGACGTCGGCGGTGGCGAACTCGTGGTTGATTTCCTCCAGTTCGAAGACCTCATCGTACGGCACGTTGGCTTCGGCCAGCAGCACGTTCATGTGGCCGGGCATGCGCCCCGCCACCGGGTGAATGGCATAGGCCACCTCGACGCCGCGAGCCTTCAGCTTGTCGGCCATTTCGCGCAGGGCGTGCTGGGCCTGGGCCACCGCCATGCCGTATCCGGGCACTATGATAACCTTGCCAGCGTTGCTCATCAAAAAGGCGGCGTCTTCAGCGCTTCCCGACTTGACGGAACGCTCTTTCCCGTCGCCGCCGGCGGCGGGACCGGCTACTTCACCGCCGAAGCCGCCCAGCAACACGTTGATGATGGAGCGGTTCATGCCCTTGCACATGATATAGCTGAGGATGGCGCCCGACGATCCGACCAGGGCGCCGGTCACGATCAGCGCCGTGTTGGACAACGTAAAGCCGATGCCCGCCGCCGCCCATCCCGAGTAGGAGTTGAGCATCGACACCACGACAGGCATGTCGGCGCCGCCGATGGGAATGATCAGCAAAAAGCCGATCAGGAACGACATGGCGACCAACATCCAGAAGGCCACAGCCGACTCGCTCGCCGTCATCCAGATAATCAGGGTGACGATAGCCACGGCGATGGCGGCATTAAGATAGTGCTGGCCGGGGAAGGTGGTCGGCGCTCCGCCCAACACTCCCTGCAACTTGCCGAAAGCGATCAGCGACCCGGTGAAGGTGATGGCGCCGATAGCGGTTCCGAGGGCCATCTCGACCAGACTGCCGGCGGGAATGCTGCCGCTTGCGCCGAGTCCGTAAGCGTCAGGATGGAAAAACGCCGCCGCCGCGACGAACACCGCAGCCAGGCCGACCAGCGAGTGGAAGGCGGCGACAAGCTGAGGCAGCGCCGTCATCTGAATTTTCTGCGCCACGACGGCGCCGATGCTTCCGCCGATGACGATGCCGAGCACGATCATGCCGAAGCTGACCACGCCGGGACTCAACAATGTAGTCGCAATGGCGATCACCATGCCGATGATGCCGAACATATTGCCCTTGCGCGACGACGCGGGCGAACTCAGGCCGCGCAACGCCATGATGAACAGGACGCCTGCGGCCAGATATGCGAAACCGGTTACCGTGCCGCTCATGACGCCGCTCCTGTCTTCTTTTCTTTCTTCTTGAACATGGCCAGCATCCGGTTGGTGACGATGAAGCCGCCGAAGATATTGACCGACGCCAGAATCACCGCCAGGAAGCCCATGACCTTGGAGAAGTCCATCTTGGCGGGGCCGACGGCGATCAGGGCGCCGACGATAATCACCGAGGAGATGGCGTTGGTGACGCTCATCAGCGGCGAATGCAGGGCCGGCGTGACGCTCCACACGACGTAAAAGCCGATGAAGCAGGCCAGCACGAAGATAGTGAACAGCTCAAGGAACGGCGTTCCTGCGGCATGACCTACCCCGGCGGCGAAGTCGACCGCGTCGTTGGCTACGCCGGCGGCTCTTTCGGCCAGTTTAGCCGCGTCGGCGGCGACGATCTTGGCGCTGTTTGCGATGGTTGCCGAATCCATGATTATTTCCCCTTCTTGTCAGCCGAATGCTTTTTAGCTGCGTGTTTTTTGGGCGCGGCATCATCGGAAGAGGCGGCGGCTTTCACCGCCTCGTTCACCACCTTGCCGTCGCGGGTGACAAGGGTGCCGGTAACTGTTTCGTCATCCCACTTGAAATCAAGAGTCTTCTTTTCCTTGTTCACATGGGGCGAGATGAAGTTGAGCAGGTTCTTGGCGAACAGGGCGCTGGCGTCGGCGGCGAGACGTCCGGGAACGTTTTCATGGCCGACGATCTTGACGCCGTATTTGGTCACCACTTTGCCGAGTTCCGACAGCGGGCAGTTGCCGCCGGCTTCGACCGCGAGATCGACGATCACCGAGCCGGCTTTCATTGACTTGACCATGTCCTCGGTAACCAGCACCGGAGCCGGGCGACCGGGAATCAGGGCGGTGGTAATAACGATGTCCTGCTTTTTGATATGCTCGGACACCACCTGCTTCTGCTTGGCGAAGTACTCAGGAGGCATTACCTTGGCGTAGCCGGCGGCGGTTTGGGCGTCTTTTTCCATTTCCGCGTCAACGACCAGGAACTTGCCGCCGAGGCTTTCCACCTGCTCTTTGGTGGCCGGCCTGACGTCGGTGGCGGTGACTACGGCGCCGAGGCGTCTGGCGGTGGCGATGGCCTGCAATCCGGCGACGCCGACCCCCATTACAAACACCTTGGCCGGCGGCACGGTGCCGGCGGCGGTCATCATCATCGGGAAGGCGCAGGGAAGTTCGACCGCGCCGTCCAGCACGGCGCGATAGCCCGCAAGATTGCTTTGCGAAGACAGGATATCCATAGACTGGGCGCGGGAAATGCGGGGCATCAGCTCCATGGCGAAGGCGGTGACGCCGGCGTCGGCGTAGGCCTGCACGTCTCCGGCGTTGGTCATCGCCTGGATATGGGCGATGAGGACGGCGCCCTTTTTCACCATCGACAACTCGTTGTCGTCGCCGTCGGTGGTGAGGCCGCGAATTTTAAGTATGACGTCGGCATGTTTCAGCGTCGCTTCGGCGTCCTTGGCGATGGTCGCTCCGGCGCTCTTGAAGGCGTCGTCGGTAAAGGCGGCGTGTTCGCCGGCCCCCGTCTCAACGATGACGTCAAAACCGAAACCACATAACTTCTTTACGACATCGGGTGAACCCGCGACTCGCGTCTCGCCCCGGCAGCATTCCTTGGGTATGGCAATTTTCATGTTTTTTTCCCCGGCTTTCCCTATTGGAAAGTATGATCCGACCTTCCTGGAAGATACGACCCGGCTTTATGCTACCAACTCCGCATAAACGCAAGCATTGCAATGCAGAAAAACATATTTTTCATTATTCGACGTTGGAACCGGGTTACCCACGGCCTAAATCAACGGGCGACAATGCGGCCCCCTTATACCCCTTCCCCGCCGGGCGTATCGTCACCCATGACCATCGTGGAGGTGATGGTGTGACTCCTATGGAGGGCATTGTCGAAACAATCATTCGCCATTATCCCGGCACACAGGCTATTTATCTGTTCGGTTCTTACGGCGCCGGGAACGAGTGGCCGAACAGCGATGTGGACATAGCGGTGTTGCTGCCGCCGGAAACATCAAAGCGGGTCGGCCATTTGATGATGAGTCAATTACACGGCGATCTGGAATTGTTGCTGGGAAGGAATGTGGATTTGCTCAATCTGCGCTGTGTCTCCACTGTTTTTCAGAAGGAGATCATCATGGCGGAACGGCGTATTTACATGGCCGACGAATATGCGGCGGACGAGTTCGAAATGTTGACCCTTTCTTATTATCAGAAACTCAATGAGGAGCGCGCCCAGGTGTTGGCGGAGGGATTGCGTAGCGGGAGGTTTTACAACGTATGAACGAGATTATTCTGAACAAGAAGATCAGCATTGAGCGGCGCCTAAGTCAGATACGCACCTACTATGCAATGGCAAGCGATACGCCCTTCGAGACAGACTATCTCAGGCAGGACGCCATCGCCATGAATCTGCAAAGAATTGCTGATATTGACTATAGACGTCGCCAACCATCTTATTAAAAGCAAGAAATTGGGTTTGCCGCAGGACAGCGCCGATGCCTTTGTTTTGCTGCATCGCGCCACTCTGATCCCCGCTGAGATGATGAAGAACATGAAAGGCATGGTGGGGTTTCGCAATGTGGTGGCGCATGAATATCAGAAAATGGATTTGAGCATAATGGCGGATGTGATCGAGCATCATTTGCACAAGCCGCTTGATTTTGCCGACCTGGCGCTAAAGGCGATGAGCTGAGATATGGCTCGTCATTCCGGCAGTTAATGGGCGTTGACATCAAGGTTTTTAGGGGTATATTGCCGCCTCTTTGCACGGGCCTCGGTCGGAGTCGCCGACGCCCGCATCAACTGTTTATAAGGTACGATCATGTTCGCAGTCATCAAAAGCGGCGGTAAGCAGTATAAGGTGGCCGCCAACGATGTCATCATCGTTGAGACGTTAAGGGGCGCGCCCGGTTCGGCCGTCGAGTTAAACGATGTGCTTATGATCGTAGAAGACGGCAAGGCGCCGGTTATCGGCGCGCCGCTTCTCGACAAGGTTGCCGTTTACGCCGAAATCATAGAACAGTCACGTGCCGACAAGATCATCGTTTTCAAGAAAAAGCGCCGCAAGGGTTATCGCCGGTTGGCCGGACATCGCCAGCACCAGACAGTGCTTCGCATCAAGGATATCGGCGCTTCCGGCAAAAAGACGACGGCAAAGGCGGAAGCCGCGCCTGTCGTGGAAATAAAGGCGGAGGCCGCGCCTAAAGCGAAAGCGCCTAAAGTGAAGGCGGACGCCGCGCCTAAGGCAAAAGCCAAGGCCCCGGCCAAAAAAGTCGCCAAGGCGGCTGACAAGTCCAAGGAGTAAGGCAAGATGGCGCATAAAAAAGCAGGCGGCAGTTCACGCAACGGGCGCGACACGGCGGGTCGGCGTCTCGGCGTCAAGAAGTTCGGCGACGAGCAGGTGATTCCCGGCAATATTATCATTCGCCAGCGCGGCACCAAATATCATCCCGGTTCCGGCGTCGGCATGGGCAAGGATCACACCATATTCGCCGTCGAGAAAGGCCGTGTCAGGTTCCATACAAAGGCGGCGGGCAAGGTTTTTGTTAACGTAGCGCCGGATTCCTGAGATAGAATCAGGAGTGCGGGTCGTACCGGGGGGAATGACTTGTCATTCCCCTTTTTGTTTGCGGATTGGGGTTGGAGCCGATGAAATTTCTCGACGAAGCCAAGATATTCATCAAGAGCGGCGACGGCGGCGACGGCTGCGCCGGTTTCCGCCGCGAGGCCAATATTCCTTTGGGCGGTCCCAACGGCGGCGACGGCGGTCGCGGCGGCAGCATCGTCGTCGAGTGCGTTGACGGGCTTAATACGCTGATCGACTTTCGCTATCGCCAGCACTTCAAGGCCAAGCGCGGCGCTAACGGCATGGGACAGGACCGCTACGGCGCCAAGGCGGAGGACGTGATAATCAAGGTTCCCGCCGGCACCCAGATTCTCGACGATGACAAGGAAACGGTCATCGCCGACCTTACCGAAGTCGGACAGCGTCAAATCCTGCTCAAAGGCGGCGACGGCGGCTTCGGCAATCTTCATTACAAGTCGTCCACCAATCGCGCCCCCCGGCGCGCCGACGCCGGCTGGCCGGGGCAGGAGATGTGGGTGTGGCTGCGTCTCAAGCTGATCGCCGACGCCGGTCTGGTGGGGCTGCCCAATGCCGGCAAGTCCACCTTTCTGGCGGCGGTCTCCCACGCCCGGCCCAAGATCGCCGATTATCCCTTTACTACGTTGCATCCCAACCTGGGCGTCGCCTATGTGGACGAGGACGAATTCCTTATTGCCGACATTCCCGGCCTGATCGAGGGGGCCAGCGAAGGCGCCGGACTGGGAACGCGCTTTCTCGGCCATGTGGAACGTTGCCGGGTGCTGCTGCATCTGGTGGACGGAACCCTGGAAGACGTCGCCGAAGCCTATGTCGCCATAAGGCGGGAACTGGAAGCCTACAGCAGCGATCTCGCCGCCAAGACAGAGATCGTCGCCCTTAACAAATGTGACGCCTTGATGCCGGAGGATATAAAAGAAAAGCGCGCTTTGCTGGCCAAAGCCGCAGGCCGCGAAGTTGCCGTCATCTCCGGGGTGTCGGGCGTCGGCGTCAAGGAAGCGCTACGCGAACTGCTTGCCGTTGTTCGCGCTTCCGGCGATGCTTGCGACAACGCGCAATCGGAAGGCGACCGATGACCGGCAAACAACAAACTGATCGTCTGGCGAAGGCGAAGCGGATCGTCGTCAAGATCGGCTCCGCCCTGCTCGTCGATGAGGCGCGGGGCGCCGTCCACCGGAGCTGGCTGGAGGCCTTGGCCGACGATATCGCCCGTTTGCGCGGGCGCGGCCAGGAAGTGATTATCGTCTCATCAGGAGCCGTCGCCGTCGGCAGGCGCCATCTGGGCCTTCCCGCCGGAGTCCTGCTTCTGGAAGAAAAACAGGCGGCGGCGGCTACCGGCATGGTGCGTCTGGCCCATGCCTATCAGGAAGTACTGGCCCGTCATGATATAACCGTGGCTCAGGTGCTGCTGACGCTGGAGGACAGCGAGAACCGCCGCCGCTACCTGAATGCCCGCAATACCCTGGAAACATTGCTGCGTCTGGGCGCGGCGCCGCTGATCAACGAGAACGACACGGTGGCCACCGACGAAATCCGCATGGGCGACAACGACCGCCTCAGCGCCCGCGTCGCCGCCATGATCAGCGCCGACGCGCTGATCCTGCTGTCGGACATTGACGGCCTGTACAGCGATGATCCGCGCCGCAACAAGGACGCCGCCTTCATCCACGAGGTTCACGAAATCACACCCGCAATCGAGAGCATGGCCGGTTGCGCCTTGCCCGGCGACGGCACCGGCGGCATGGTGACCAAGCTGGCCGCCGCCAGGATCGCCCTGGCTTCCGGCTGCGCCATGGTCATCGCCGACGGCAAGCCGGAACACCCCTTGCGCCGCCTGGAAGAAGGAGCGCGGCATACCTGGTTTCTGCCCGGAGTTAATCCGCACACCGAGCGCAAACGCTGGATTGCCGGCGGCCTCAAGACTCACGGCTCGTTCACCGTCGATGACGGCGCATTAAAGGCGCTCGGCTCCGGCAAGAGCCTGCTGCCCGCCGGCGTCACCGCCGTTGACGGCAATTTCGAACGCGGCGACGCGGTAGTGGTAAGGGACGTCAGGGGCAATGAGATCGCCAGAGGCTTAAGCGCCTATTCGTCGCGGGACGCCCGTCTTATTTTCGGTCACAAGAGCAAGGAAATCGAAGGCATCCTCGGCTATCGCGGCCGCGACGAGATGATCCATCGCGATGATCTGGTGCTGGTTTAGGGTGCATCTTTTATACCAGTGGCCGTAAAGTAATGACTCCGAAAAATTCTCCCCATTGCTTCAAGGGGGAGTTAGAGGGGGTCGTTGCAACAACCTCCCCTGACCCCTCCTTGGTAAGGAGGGGAAATTGCCGGGGCCGCCATAGGTCAATATTCAATGGCCGATGGCCTCACCCCTGTCCCCAGGGCAGGCCGTCCGCTTTCCAGCCGTTCAGCGTCCCCCGGTGGTTGGCCGGGTCGCGGTCGCCGTCAAAGCCGGCGGCGATGTTGTAGCACTTGGCGAAGCCGAGGGAGGTCAATGCCCTGGCCGCGTCCAGGGAACGCTTGCCCGACCGGCAGATGAGAAGCACCGTGTTCTCTTCGCCGACGCCGCAACCGGCGACCTGTTGAGCGAACTCGGAGTTAGGGCGCATCTCCGGGAAGGTCTGCCATTGCACGAAGACGGGCTGCTTGCCCAAACTGCTCAAGTCGGGAGCGCCGACGAAGGTCCACTCGGCCTGCGTACGCACGTCCAGCAACACCGCCGAAGCGTCCTCGCCGAGCATTTGCCACGCTTGTTTCGGGGTGACATCGCCCGCGTATTTTTTATTAAAAATCATGGTCGGCCTCCTTGTTGGGGATAAAAATCCGGCATATCGGCAAACAAATCACTTAAAAAAACGCGTAATTGCATATTTCGTGTTTGACTCTGAATAATGCTCTTATATTTTCGTGCGCGGCCATAGACTACCTCTTGGCATTCATCCCGGCTTTTATAAAACGGCGGAGACGCGGAGACCATGACTGATCTCAAGCTTGCACATGATTTAGTATTCGAGGACCTTTACGCGGAGGACAGCCTGTCTTTCATCGACAGGACGTTTGTCGGGAAACTGGCGGGCGCCGACGGCGCGTTGGCCGACCGTCTGACGGCGGCCCGCGCCGATCCGGGCAGTCTGGACAAAAAGGCGGAGTCCGATCTGATACTGGAACTTGCGCCTCACCTGGAAGCCTTTATCGGCAGCCTGTTCGGAATCGAGGCCCAACTGGCGGCGCTCGCCAAAAGCCATCGCGACCTGGATGATCTCTATTCATGCAAGCGCCTGTTCGTTCAGCGCCGCGCCATCAAGGCTCACAAGCCTGAAGACGCCGCCGGCTTCAACGGCCCGGCGCTGGAAGCCGACCTGACCGTGCGTTTCGGCGGAACTTTCGATCAGATCGCCTACGCCAGGAACGTCACCGCGTGGCTTAAGGACGAGGAAGCCAACGCCGAATCCCTCGATCTGGCCGCCCGCTACGCCGCCTGGGCGGCGTTCACTCACGACGGCCATGAACGCCACTTCGACGACATCCTGTTCAAGAAGCCTGAAAAGATCGACTTCGACCATTTGACGCCGTTTGAGACCTTCGATGATCACGGCATCGAAATGATGCGGATGAACAGCAAGGAATGTCATCACTATAACCGTGACGCCTTTGCCCTCACCGACCACGGCGCCGATCTGATAGGGGGGCTGGACGAGGCCAACTACTGCGTTATCTGCCATGACCGGGGACGGGATTATTGCTCACGCGGCATGGTCGAAAAGGACTCGAAAAAGTTCACTCATTCCCCGCTCGGCGTCCCCCAGAACGGCTGCCCGCTTGAGGAAAAGATTTCCGAGATGCACAAGGCCAAGACGGAGGGCAACGCCGTCGCCGCGTTGGCCGTCATCGTCGTCGATAACCCGACGGTAGCGGCCACCGGACATCGTATCTGCAATGACTGCATGAAGGCGTGTATTTATCAAAAGCAGACTCCGGTCAACATTCCGCAGGTCGAAACCCGCGTTCTGAAAGACGTGTTGAATCTGCCGTGGGGCTTTGAAATCTACAGCATGTTGACCCGCTGGAATCCGCTTAACATCAAACGTCCGCTTTCCAAGCCGGACACCGGGCGCAAGGTGCTGATCGTCGGCGCCGGCCCCGCCGGGTACTCGCTGGCTCACTTCCTGATGAACGAGGGCCACACGACGGTAGTCATCGACGGCCTGAAGATCGAGCCGCTGGCCCCCGAAATATCCGGCGTCGATCAGTCGGGACAACGCTGCCCGTTCAAACCCATCAAGGATATTCAGGAATTGTGGGAGCCGCTGGACAAACGCATCCAGGCCGGCTTCGGCGGCGTTTCCGAATACGGCATCACCGTTCGCTGGGACAAGAACTTCCTGAAAGTTGTCCGCCTTCTGATGGAGCGCCGCCACCGCTTCGCCATGTACGGCGGCGTACGCTTCGGCAGCGCCATCACCACCGAATCGGCCTTCGATCTGGGCTTTGACCATGTGGCGCTGGCCATGGGCGCGGGCAAGCCCACCTTCCTGTCGGTTCCTCATGGATTGGCCAGGGGCGTACGTCAGTCCTCCGACCTGCTGATGGCCCTGCAACTTACCGGCGCCGCCATGAAGGACTCCATCGCCAACCTGCAGGTCCGTCTGCCGGCGGTGATCATCGGCGGCGGTCTGACCGCCATCGATTCCGCCACCGAGGTTCTGGCCTACTATGTGCGTCAGGTGGAGAAGTTCCTGGAGCGTTACGAAATACTGTCTAAAAAGAACGGCATGGAAGCGGTGCGCTCTTCGTGGAACGAAGAGGAAAAACTCATCGCCGACGAGTTCATCACCCATGGCCGCGCCATCAGGGAAGAGCGTGAAGCGGCGGCCAAGGAAGGCCGCGAGCCGCACTTCATCACCATGCTTGATTCGTGGGGCGGCGCCACTATCGCCTACCGTCGCCGCATGACCGGATCGCCCAGCTACAGCCTCAACCACGAGGAAATAATCAAGGCCTTCGAGCAGGGCATCCGCTTTGCCGAACTGCTGGCGCCGACGGCTATCGAGGTTGATAAATACAATCACGTCGAGGCGATACGTCTGGAGAAACAGAGAATCGACGAGAAGGGCAGGCCCGTGCCTACCGGCGAAATAACTTCGCTTCCGGCGCGTTCGGTGCTGATCGCCGCCGGCACCCAGCCCAACACGGTGCTGAAGCGCGAATACCCGGACTTCACCGAACTGGACGGCAAGTACTTCCAGGCTCTGGACGAGAACGGCAACAAGGTGAAGCCCGAGTGGTCGGCCAAGCCCGAAACGCCCAATGTGCTGACCAGAATCTACAAGGACGGGCGCTCGATGAGCTTCTTCGGCGACCTGCATCCCGACTATGCCGGCAACGTGGTCAAAGCCATCGCCAGCGCCAAGCAGGGGTTCGTGGTGGTTGATCGCATGTTGGCCAAGTTGCCTGTCTCCAAGCCGAACCCCGACGCCCTGATCAAAACCCTGAATGACGGTCTTCGTCCGGTGGTGAGGAGCGTCAAACGTCTGGCCTCCAACGTGGTCGAAGTCAGGGTTTACGCCCCATTGGCCGCCAAGATGTATAAATCGGGACAGTTTTTCCGTTTACAGAACTACATCGCCAACTCGGAAGTCATCAACGATACGACGCTGGCCATGGAAGGCGTGGCGCTGACCGGCGCCCTGGTTGACGCCAAGAAAGGCGAGGTCTCAGTTATCTCGATGAACATGGGCGGCTCTACCAATATCATCCCCCACCTGCAGGTCGGCGAGCATGTCGTTCTGATGGGACCGACGGGAGCGCCTACCCACATCCCCGGCGGCGAGACGGTGCTGCTGGCCGGAGGCGGACTGGGCAACGCGGTGCTGCTGGACATCAATCTGGCCTTCCACAAGGCCGGTTCCAGGGTGCTCTATTTCGCCGCCTACAAGGGCATGAACGACCGTTTCTATATCGATCACATCGAGTCCAACTCGGATTGCGTGGTTTGGTGCTGCGACGTCGGCCCCGGCTTCACGCCCGGACGCCCCCAGGACAAGACCTTCGTCGGCAACGTGGTGCAGGCGATGAGGGCCTACGCCACGGGCCAACTGGGCGAGGTGAGCATCCCCTTGAACGAGGTCGATCACATCATCGCCATCGGTTCTCACTTCATGATGAGGGCGGTGGGCGAGGCCCGCCATTCGGTGCTCAAGGAGTTCCTCAAGCCCGGCCACAAGGGCATCGCCTCCATCAACTCTCCGATGCAATGCATGATGAAGGAAATCTGCGCTCAGTGCCTGCAACCCCACCGCAACCCGGAGACCGGCGAGGAAACGGTGGTCTTCTCGTGCTTCGAGCAGGATCAGGATATCGACTTCGTTGATTTCGACGCCCTGCACCAGCGTCTGGCGCAAAACGGCGTACATGAAAAGCTGACCCGTCAGTGGATCACCCATTGCAAGGATCAGTTGAGCGCCAGGCGCCCGCCGGTTTAGGAAAAATCCTCCCCCGGCCCCTCCTTGCGAAGGAGGGGCCGCGAGACCATGTCCGCGATCCAGTCGTATCCTTCCTGAATCTCCGTCGTTACCGCGTCAACCGGGTATTCATAGATAATGTTGACCCGTGGATTTTCGTGAAGGACCAACGCCATCGTCTTTTCAATGTCGATCCAGCCCTCGTCCGGTTTCTGCGAGGGATGCAGCGGCGTGTGATGATGGCGTTTGGTGTGTTCTTCGCCCAGGCTGTTCCATAAATGCAGGGAGCGGGTTCGCGGCGCCAAGGCGGCGATATCTTCCAGATAGTCCCGTTGCCGCCTGATCGCGCCGAGAAAAGCATGGCCGACATCAATGCACACTCCAAGCTCCGGGTGCGGGGCTACCGCCTCGGCGAACAGGTCGGCGCGGTTAAAGGCGTTTGAATAGGCGGCGAACTCCAGGTCGAGGGGAATGCCGTAGTCGCGGCTCATCCCGGCCATGCGGCGGCAGGCGTCGCCGGCCAGTCTCAACGCCGTCGCCTGATCTTTGGAATCGGTAGGGCCGAAGGTGAGGTGAGTGACCACATATTCGGCGCCCCACCGCCGGGCCGCCTCCATGGTATGATCAAGCAGCCGGAAAGAAAGCTGCCGCTTGGCCTCGTCCTCGTTGAGGAAAAAACAGGTGACCCCGGAATGAGGGAAATAATCGGGGCGGATGACAGGGGCATGAAAGCTGAAGCGGCGGCGTCCTTCTCCGGCCATAGAGTCGAGAATGTCTTGCAGACCGTCCGCTTCCCCGGTGGTGAGATCGAAGAATTCGACCCGGTTGAGGCCCCGATGAATCAGGGCGGCTTCTTTTTCCCGATCAACGGCCATCGACCCGCTCCACCTGCACCAGATTGGTATTAAAGGACGAGCCTCCTCCCATGTCGGCGGGAAAGTCGGGAGTGGTGTGATTGGCGTTGCAGCCGTCGGGGTAGTGGCGGTCCCACCACTGGCCCCGGCTGACGACGACTCCGGCCTTTACCAGGTCCTCGACATGCGCCCACAGCAGGCAAGCGCCCCGGTCGTTGAATACCCGCACCATTTCACCGTCCTTGATGCCTCGCCCGGCGGCGTCTTGCGGATTGATAATGATGGTGGGACGCTTTTCCAGCGCCACGAAACCGGCGTCCTGCCCATAGTTGGCGTTAAGCAGGGAATGGGCTGACGGAGTGATAAAAAACAAAGGATATTTTGCCGCCAGTTCGGGCGTGGTCTCAATGCATTCCTTAAGGAGAGTGTAAGCCGGCAGCGGGTCATAGCCGTCATCCGCCATCTTTTGTGAATAAAATTCAATTTTCCCCGAAGGCGAGGGAAAACTTCCGTCCAGGTAATGGTCATGGCCCGACTTGACCTCGGCCGGCGCCCAGCCGTCGGCCAGCAAAGTTTCCAGAGTAATAGCGTTGATCGCCGGATGGTCGATGGCCAGAACTTCCTTGATTATATCCCAATCATCCATCTTGAAGCAGGTATCCTTGAAGCCCATGGCCTCGGCCAGCAGGGCAAAGGTCTCGCGGTTGGAGCGGCATTTCCCCAGCGGCTCGATGGCCTGATTGTTCAAAAGCAAACTCGGCTTGTAATAGGAAAACAGAATGTCCGCCTGCTCGAACTGGCTGGTCGCCGGCAGGATGATGTCGGCGTAACGGGCGGTGTCGGTAAGGTTCCTCTCGTGAACGACGGTGAACAGATCGTCGCGGGCCAGCCCCGTCAGCAGCCGACTCCGGTTGTAAAGCACCGACGCCGGATTGCCGTTGTAGACGTACAGACTGCGGATGCGCGGCCCCGGACCGCCGAGCATCCGCGCCAGATGAATCATGTTGTAGCCGGCGGGCGGATTGGGCCTCAGTTCTTCCCCTTCGAGGGGATGCCAGTCAACCGGGAATACGGTGCTGGTGGGATAGTAGACGCCGCACCCCTTATGGCGCCAGGCGCCGGTAAGGGCGGGCAAGCAGGTAATGGCCCTTAGCGTCATGCCGCCGTTGGAGTGACGCTGGCAACCCGGCCCGACATAAATGAACGAGGCCGGTTCGGCGGCATAGAGTTCGGCGAACTCTACCACCTCGGCGGCGGGGATGTCGGTCAAGGCCTCAACCCTGTCCGGCGGGAACTCCAAGACGCGCTCCCTCAACGCCTCAAAGCCGTGGGTGAAATGATCGACAAAATCCCGATCATACAGGCCCTCCCCGATGATGACGTTCATCATGCCCAGGGCCAGGGCGGCGTCGCTGCCGGGTCGCGGCTGGATGACTCTTTCGGCGGAATCCGCGCCCTTGATCCGCAAAGGATTGACGATGACATGCCGGGCGCCGCCGTCGCGTCCGTCCTTGAAAAAAGAGTGCTGGTGAATATTGGTGGAAGCGGTGTTGATGCCCCACGAGATAACCAGCTTGGCGTTGCCGGCGGCGGTGGGGTCGGCCCCCGCCGAACTGCCCATGGTGTAGCGAAAGCCGGTGCGTCCGGCCCTGGTGCAGATGGTGCGCACCAGTTGGATGGTTCCCAGCCGGTTAAAGAACCGCTTGCCGACGATGTCGCCGTGGACCAGACCCTCGGTCCCGGAGCCGTTGAAGGGAAGAATGGCGCGGGGGCCGCCGTCCGTGCCTTGATCGGCGATGATCTCCTTCCACCGTTCGGCGATGGTCCCGACTGCTTCGTCCCAGGATATCCGTTGAAAATCGTCGCCGCCCTTTTTGCCGACGCGCTTCATCGGATAGAGAAGCCTGTCGTCGCCATAGACCCTTTCCTGGATGCGCGAGAACTTGCGGCACAGGTAACCCTGCGTCACCGGATGGGAAGGGTTGCCTTCCACCTTGACCAGCCTCCCCCCCTCGACGTGGGACAGGATGCTACAGGTGTCGGCGCAGTCGTGGGGGCAGACGCTGTGAACGATGGCGTCGCGCAAAGGCGGTCTGAACACTGTAAATCCTCAAAAAAATCCTCGTCAGATAATGCTCATCCGCGCCGCAAGACGCAATGTTCTTCCTGCCCGCGTCGGCATCCATATATAGCCAACATTTTTTTAATTGACTCCATATTTTGTTATACATACATTATATAGTGTGTAATTGCGCCGTATGCAGGCCTACAGGTAGGAGTGAGTCCGGGCGTCGGGAGGATTCTTGAGGAGATTTCGTAAATTTGCCGTGTTCATGGCGTTTGCGGCGCCGGCATTAAGCGCCGCGTCGACGGCGATTGCCTCCTCCCTTGAAAAGGAGTTGCGCACGATTGTTTACGATCATCCCGAGGTCAGGGCCGGTCAGAACGCTGTTGAAGCTTCCCGCATGGGAATTGACAAGGCCCGCGCCGGGTATCTGCCCAAGATTTCCATGAGCGGAGACGTGGGTACCGAAAGAATCGACAACCCGTCCACCCGTTCATCCACGCCCGGCGGCAAAACGTGGAGCCGTACGCACAACATTGCCGGCCTTACGATCAGTCAGAATCTGTATAACGGCAACCTGACTCAATCCACCTACAAGAAGGCGCAATTGGCTACCAGCGTCGCCCAGCTAACCCTGGAAGGAACGCGCCAGAACACCCTGTTCCAGGGGACGGTTTCCTATATCAACGTCTTGCGGCAAAGGCGTCTGATCGAGTTGTCCCGCAACAACGAAATTAACATCCATCGTCAGCTTAACCTTGAGGACGAACGGGTGCAGCGCGGCTCGGGCATTGCCGTTGACGTGTTGCAGGCCAAGTCGCGCCTTCAGCTTTCAAAGGAGCGCCGCGTCAGCTTCGAGGGGCAGCTTGAGGACGCCGTCAGCACATATACGCAGAACTTTAATCACGCGCCGGACATTGACGCCATGACCGACCCGGAGCCGCCGATTGAAATGATCCCCAGCGATCTGGAAACGGCCATCCGCGTAGCCCGCGAAAAGAACCCGGCCATAAGCAACTCCGGCGCCAACATTGAAGTGGCGCGTGAGTCCAAACAAGCCGTGATGTCGGAGTATTCTCCGGTAGTGGATATGGTAAGTTCGTGGAACTATGAGAAACACAAAAACAGCACGCTGGGAACGCGGCGGGACTACAACGTCGGAGTCAGGGCCAACTGGGACCTGTTCACCGGCTTCACGACCCAGGCCGGCTTGGCCCAGGCGGCCTACGACTACAGCGCCAGCATGGATAACTTCGACCTGGCGACGCGCAAGGTGATCGAACAGACCAGATTGTCATGGCAGGCTCTGGTCACCGCCCGCGAGAGATTGACGCTGCTCGAAAACGCCGTGAACATCGCCGGCGAAGTCTATGACTCCAGAAAAAAACTGCGGGAAGCGGGCAAGGAAACGGTGATCAACGTCCTCGACGCGGAGAGCGAGGTCAACAACGCCCAGATCAACTTCACCACCGCCTCCTACGATGAAATGATCGCCGTCTATCAACTCATGCTGTCGATGGGCCAGCTAAGCCCCGCCTACCTGAGCATGGAAGACGGTTGAATTGCCTCCGCGCTTTCCCCTCCTTGCCAAGGGGAGGTTGCCGCCGATGCCCCTAATGCCCGGCGCGTTGACCGGAATAAGCACTGTTTTATGAAACACAGAGGCTCAGAGACACAGAGGAGGATAGAGAAAATAAAAAGCAGGAAGAAAACTTCGCTTGGTCTTCTCTGCGCCTCTGTGCCTCTGTGTCAAAACACACAGGCCGATAATTCTCTCTTCATACCCCTCTCTAATGGATTGTCACTGATTGACGATTCCTATCTCGGTGAAGTCCGGCTTAGGCCGGAAGATCAGGGAGTTAACCTCCCCTTGCCCCTCCTTGGTAAGGAGGGGAAAAATTCCTCCCCTTACGAAGGGGAAGCCAGGAGGGGTTAAATTGTGCGAAGCGAAGGAAACATTTGCAGGAGTCACTCCACTAGGGCGCGTCAGGATTGATCAGGATCACTCAAGACCGCTGTGGGCCATGCCTCACCGTCTTTGCGAGGGTTGCGAGAAGCGGAGCGACGAAGCAGAACGAAGCAATCCAGAAAGAGCCGCCACCACTGGATTGCTTCCCGTGTCGCTGACGCTCACGGTCGCAATGACGCCAATTCGTAACGCGGGTGATCCTGATCAATCCTGACGCGCCCTAGCTCCCCCTTGAAGCAAGGGGGAGGATTTTTCAGAGTCATTCTTTACGGCTATTGCTCCTACAATTTATCGACGCTGACGCCCTTGAGGGCGTTGCGGATGCTGCGGTCCATGCGCTTTTCGGCGAAGGGCTTGGTTATCGCTTCCAGTTCTTCGGCGCGGATCATGATGGCGTCCCTGTCGTCGCCTGAGATGGCCTTGGAAAGAGTTTCCACGGCTTGGCGGATATGTCTTATCTCTTCTTCGTCCAGCAGATCGCGGTCAACATCAACGGCCGAGATAACGGCGTTGATGGTGCGTCTGGCCTCGACCCTTGACTCGGCGAGCAGACGCAGGTTCATGTCTTCCTTGGCGTATTTCATGCCGGCATACAGCATCTCGGTCATTTCGTTTTCGGAAAGGCCGTAGGTGGGCTTGACCGTTATGGTTTGTTCGACGCCCGTCATTTCCTCCCGGGCGCCGACCGTCAGCAGGCCGTCGGCGTCCACCGTATAGGTAACCTTGATGCGGGCCGCGCCGGCTGTCATCGGCGGGATGCCTCGCAGATCGAAGCGGGCCAGAGAACGGTTCTGGCCGACCATCTCGCGCTCGCCCTGAAGAACATGGATAGACATCGCCGTCTGGCCGTTCTGATAGGTGGTGAATTCCTGGGCCTTGGCCACCGGGATCGGCGTGTTGCGCGGAATGATCTTTTCCACCAATCCACCCATGGTCTCAATGCCCAGCGACAACGAGGTGACATCCAGCAGCAGGGTGTCGGAGCCGACGGTCAGCGCCTCGGCCTGGAGCGCCGCGCCGATGGCGACAACCTCGTCGGGATTGATATCGGCCAGCGGCTCCTTGCCGAAAAAATTCTTGACGCAACGGCGCACCAGAGGCACGCGGGTCGAGCCGCCGACCAGCACCACTCCCTTGATGTCGCCGGCGGTCACCCCGGCGTCTTCCAGCACCCCCCGGCAGATAGCGATGGTGCGGTCAACCAGAGGCCTGATCATGGTCTCCAGTTGCTTGCGACCCAGATGGTGGCTGGTGAGTTTGCCGTCCGCCTCGATCTTCCATTCACCCTCGGCCTGCCCGGTCAGACATTCCTTGACCATCCTGGCCGTCATCAGCATCACCTTGGCGTCGGAGCTGTCGAGGCGGCTTTCGCCGTTTTTGCCGCTCCGCTCGCCGAAAAAATGTTCGGCGACGGCGTGATCGAAGTCATCGCCGCCGAGGGCGGCGTCGCCGCCCGTGGCGATCACCTGGAACACGCCCTTTTCCATATGCAGCAATGAGATATCGAATGTTCCTCCGCCCAGGTCGTAGACGGCGAACAGTCCCTCCGCTTCCTTGTCCAGGCCATAGGCGAGAGCGGCGGCCGTCGGCTCGCTGACCAGCCGCAGCACCTCCAGACCGGCGAGGCGGGCGGCGTCCCTGGTGGCGGCGCGAGCGGCGTCATCGAAGTGAGCAGGCACGGTGATGACGGCGCGTTTTACGGGGGCGCCCAGATAATCCTCGGAACGCTCTTTCAAGGCTTTCAGGATATCGGCGGAAATCTCTACCGGACTCAATCTGTGGCCGGCGACATTAAGGCGGATCATGGCGGACTCGCCCTCAATCGCCGGCTCCATGGCGAAAGGAAAGGAGCCGCCCAGGCTCTTGACGTCGTCGATGCCGCGTCCCATCAGACGCTTGATGGAGCAGACCACGCTCTCCGGCCTGTCCAGCAGCAGCATCCTGGCCAAACTGCCGACAATGGCCGAGCCGTCGGGCGCGTAGGCGACGACTGAAGGAACAAGGGCTTGTCCGCTCTCGTCGCGCAGCACTTCCGGCTTGCCGTCGAAACTGACGGCGACTACCGAGTTGGTGGTGCCCAGGTCAATGCCGACCGCGACATCCTTTTCTCCCTCGTGAGGAAGCGGAGTTTCGCCCGGCTCATGAATTTGCAGAAGTTCCATTATCTTGCGGCGGCTATCTTGACCCGGCACAGGCGGGCCTCTTCAGCCAGCTTCCTGAGATACTTGAGACGGGTCGTCAGCTTGCAGGCGCATTCCAGGTCGTTGCCGGCAAAGTATGCGGAAAGTTCCCGGATGCAATGCTCTATATCGTTTGCCGCACGCCCGGCGATCTTGTCCACGTCGCCTGTGGTTTTTGCGTCGGCCAACGCTTCCCGCAGTTCCATCGTCTCAGTTAAAAGGTCCATATCGTTAACCAGATTACAGCCCTCGGGCAGCACTTCGGTGCCTTTCAGGTGAACCATATAATCAGCCCTGCTCAACGGGTCCTTAAGGGAGTCATAGGCATCATTCAGGCTGACCGCCTGCTGTTGGGAGAGGGCGCGTTCGCGCGGCAACCCGGAAGCGAAGCGGTCGGGGTGCAGACGCCGCTGCATATCAAAATAGCGGCGCTCAAGCTCCTTGATGTCCAGATCGAAGGTGACCTCAAGCCCCAGCCGCGCAAAGTGATCCATCCGGCCCGGCGGCTGCACCGCCTCGCAGGTGGAACAAAAAAGAGCGCCGGCCGCTACCGGCCCCTTGCATGACCAGCAGACGGCGACGCCATCATGTTTTTCCGGTTCAGACGTTAAATGACTCGCCACAGCCACAGCGTCCTTTTTCGTTGGGGTTGGTGAAGACGAACCCGGATTTCAACTGTTCCTCGACGAAATCCATTTCGGTGCCGATGATAAACATGGTCGCCTTGGGGTCAATGAGGATGGTCACCCCCTTGTCCTCCACCACCTCGTCGAAAGGGCCTTTTTCGTCGGCAAATTCCAGGGTGTAGGACATGCCGGAACAGCCCTTGGTCCTGATTCCGATGCGCACCCCGACGGAAGGCTTGCCGCGCGCGTCGAGCATTGCCTTCACCCGCTTGGCGGCGGCGTCGGTCAATGACATTGCGGGCGGGCGGACGTTCATTCAGCGGCCTCGATTTTTTCCTTACCGGCATTTTTGGCCTTGTAGTCGGAGATGGCGGCCTTGATGGCTTCCTCGGCGAGAACAGAGCAATGGATTTTAACCGGCGGCAGGGACAGTTCAAAGACGATCTCAGAGTTCTTGATCCTGGCGGCCTCGTCCAACGACTTGCCCTTGACCCATTCGGTAACCAGCGAGCTTGAAGCGATGGCCGAGCCGCAGCCGAAAGTCTTGAACTTGGCGTCCTCGATGATGCCGTCGGCGCCGACCTTGATTTGCAGTTTCATAACGTCTCCGCAGGCCGGGGCGCCGACCAGTCCGGTGCCGACGTTATCTTCGGACTTGTCCATTGACCCGACGTTGCGGGGATTTTCATAGTGGTCAAGAAGCTTGTCGCTGTATGTCATTTTCGTTCTCCATATTCAGCCGGCTTTCCGGGTCCGGTTCTTAGTGTTCAGCCCATTTGATGGACTTTATATCGATCCCTTCCTGCGCCATCTCCCACAACGGACTCATCTTGCGCAGCCGCTCGACCTCAACGGCGATTTTATCGGCGGCGTAGTCAACCTCTTCCTCGGTGGTGAAACGGCCCATGCCGATCCTCAGGGAAGTATGGGCCATGTCGGAATCGACGCCGAGCGCCCTCAACACATATGACGGCTCAAGGGATGCCGAGGTGCAGGCGGAGCCGGAGGAAACGGCCAGGTCCTTGATCGCCATCATCAGGCCCTCGCCCTCAACATAGGCAAAGCTGTAGTTGAGGTTGCCGGGGATGCGATGTTCGCTGTCGCCGTTGAGATAGATTTCAGGCAACCGCTTGTTAATGGCGTCTTCAAAGCGCTTGCGAAGCATGCCCAGGCGCTCGCTCTCGGCATCCATTTCGGCCTCGGCAATGGCGCAGGCCTCGCCGAGGCCTACGCACAACGGCGTCGGCAGAGTGCCCGAGCGCATGCCGCGCTCCTGGCCGCCGCCATGGAACAGCGCCTGAAGGCGCACCCGTGGACGGCGACGCACGAAAAGAGCGCCGATGCCCATCGGCCCGTAAATCTTGTGGCCGGAGATGCTCATCAGGTCGATGTTCATCTCCTCCACGTCCAGCGGTATCTTGCCCACCGCCTGGGCGGCGTCGGTGTGGAAATAAATTCCGCGTTCGCGGCAAAGGGCGCCGATTTCCTTGATCGGCTGGATGACGCCGATCTCGTTATTGACGGACATGATGGAAACAATCACCGTCTTTTCCGTCATCGCTCCCTTCAGGTCTTCAAGGTTTATCAACCCGTTGGGCCGCACATGCAGATAGGTGACGCTGAATCCCTCCTGCTCCAGATGCCGGCAGGTATCGAGTACGCACTTGTGTTCGGTGACGCAGGTAATGATGTGGTTCTTCTTGTCCTTGTTAAAATGGGCCACGCCCTTGATCGCCAGATTGTTGGACTCGGTGGCGCCGGAGGTGAAGATGATCTCCTTGGGGTTGGCGTTGATGATGGAGGCGACTTGAGCGCGCGCCTTCTCCACCGCCGCCTCGGCCTCCCAGCCGTAGCGGTGGCTGCGCGAGTGGGGATTGCCGAACATCACCGAGAAATAGGGCAACATGGCTTCAACGACACGCGGATCGGTCGGCGTCGTCGCCTGATAGTCCAGATAAATCGGATGATCCCGACTTCCGACTTTCAGTCCGGAGGCTCCGTTTCCGCCTTTTTTACTCATGCCGCCCTCCTGTTCCATGCCGCCAGGAAGCGTTTTACATGGTCTGCGGTGCTGGTCCAGCCCAGACTTACCCTGATCGCGCCGGACGCCAGTTCGCCATCGACGCCCATGGCCGTCAAAACATGGCTCGCCTTGACCTTTCCCGAAGAGCAGGCGGAGCCGGCGCTGATCGCCACCCCCGCCAGATCAAGATTGATTACCTGCGTGTCGTTGCTCCGCCCCGGCCTTGAGAAATAACTGGTGTTGGGAAGGCGTCGCGCTCCGGCGCCGAAGATTTTAACTCCGGGCGCCATTCTGATAATCTCGCGCTCAAGATCGTCGCGCAATCCCGACAGGCCGGCAAAAGCGTTCAGTCCCTCGCCGGCGAGGTCGGCGGCGACGCCGAAACCGATGATGCCCGGCGCGTTCAGGGTGCCTCCCCTGAGGCCGCGCTCTTGCCCGCCGCCCCTGGCGACAGCCTTCAACGCTACATGGTCAAGGACGGCCAAGGCGCCGACGCCCGGCGGCCCGCCGATCTTATGGGCCGAGATCGAAAGCATATCGACGCCGAGAGCCGCCATGTCTACGGGAATCTTGCCCGCCGCCTGCACGGCGTCACAATGGATTAGAGCGCCGAAGCGGTGCGCCAACTCGGCAATGGCGGCAATCGGCTGCACTACGCCGGTCTCGTTGTTGGCCAGCATCACCGACGCCACGGCGGGCGCTTCGCCGGCCAGCAAGGCTTTCAAAGCTTCAAGATCGACCAGACCGTCACCGTCAACCGGAATAAGGATGGGATCGGGGACCGCCGACAGCACGGAATCATGCTCGACGGCGGAAACCAGGGCGCGCCTTCCACATCCTCTCAAGGCCAGATTATTGGCCTCGGTTCCGCCGCCGGTGAATACAATAACGCCGGTCGGAGCGTTGACAAGAGCGGCGACACGCTCGCGGGCCTGTTCGACGGCCTTGCGCACGGCGCGTCCGAAGCTGTGCGTCGATGAAGGATTTCCGATCATGGCCATCGCCTCGGCCACCGCCGAAGCCGCCGCCGGCCTGACCGGCGCCGTAGCGTTATAATCCAGGTAAACAGCGTTATTCTTCATGTAAGCCCGCTTTACTGCACCGCCGCCATCGGCTCGGACCGGCTGTCGCGGAAGAGCAGACCGCTGGTGCCCAGCACCCGGTGCTCGCAAATGTCGGCAAGGGAAACGGAGTTGAGATACAGATATATCTGGTTGCCCAGTTCCTGCCACAAATCATGGGTCAGACACCGGCTTTTGTCGGCTTGACAACCGGCGACGTCGCCGTCCCGGCAGCGGGTCGTCTTGATCGGCTCGTCCACCGCCAGAACGATGTCGGAAATCCTTGTATCGGCAGCTTCACGCGACAGCATATATCCGCCGCCCGGACCGCGTACGCTTTTCACCAGACCGCCTCTTCTCAGCTTGCCGAACAACTGTTCAAGATAGGAAAGGGATATCGCCTGGCGTTCCGCGACTTCGGCAAGGGTGACCGGTTTGTCTGAAGAATGAAAAGCCAGATCGGCCATGGCCATAACGGCGTAGCGTCCTTTGGTGCTAAGTCTCACTTACCGTCTCCTTCATCAATCATGGGTTGCCGCCGGGGATAACGACGGAAGATTTTTTGCGGCTGCTTTTAGGGCGTTGAGGTTTTTTGCCCTTCGGGCCGTCTTTTCCCAGTTCATCAACGCGCTTCATCAGCGTCGCCACCCGGCTTTGCAGGGTTTCAATAACCTGTAGCACCGGATCGGGGCAGCCCTCGACCGGTTCGCCGTAAGCGACGAATTCCTTCGGCTTGTTTTTGTCGCGGGGCATAACTATGCGGGCCGGGATGCCTACCGCCGTCGCCCCCGGCGGTATGTCTTTGTGAACAACGGAGTTGGCGCCGATGCGGGCGCCCTCGCCGATAAGAATGGGGCCTAGAATCTGGGCGCCGGAACCGATAATGACGCCGTTGCCGAGCGTCGGATGGCGCTTTTTATCAACCTGAGTTCTGGAATCCACCGCCGGCGAGATGCCGCCGAGAGTCACTCCCTGATAGATAGTGACATCATCGCCGATATCCGAAGTTTCCCCGATAACCACCCCGGCGCCGTGATCAATAAACAAATGTTTGCCGATGCGCGCTCCGGGATGAATCTCGATTCCGGTCAACATCCGGCCGAACTGGGAAATCATCCGCCCCGACAGCCGCCATCCGCGCAACCACAAGGCGTTGCTCAGATAGTACAGCATCATGGAATGCAGGCCGGGATAGCATAAAAACACCTCCATGCGCGTCCGCGCCGCCGGGTCGCGGGCCATAAAGGAATCTATATCTTCTTTAAATCTCTTGAAAAACATCGGCCCTACTCTATCTTATGGACATGCTTGAGAGTTTTCGCCATATGCGCCCGTCCCTTTACGGGGTCGGGCGTGAATGTCTTGCAGGTCTGTTTGAATATAATATATCCGACTATTTTAGTCAAGCTTTCACGGATGCCCTTCGTTCTGCGCAGTTTAAAATCCCTGAGTTGATTAGTCGGGTTTGCCCGCTTCCGAAAGCTTTTTCCGCCCGAAAACCAGAATGAATACCTTGGAGAAACATGCCTGAAATTATTTTTAACGGTCCCGACGGACGCCTTGAGGGCCGATACAGTCACTCAAAGAAGCCCAATGCGCCGATTGCTCTTTTGTTGCATCCCCACCCGCAGCACGGCGGCACCATGAACAACAAGGTGATCTATTCCTTGTACCAGACCTTCGTGCGCCGGGGGTTTTCGACGTTGCGCTTCAACTTTCGCGGCGTCGGCCGCTCCCAGGGAAAATTCGACAGCGGCCACGGCGAAATGAGCGACGCCGCCTCGGCCCTGGACTGGATGCAGGCCCATAATCCCAACGCCAAGCTGTGCTGGATCGCCGGTTTTTCGTTCGGCGCCTGGATCGGCATGCAGTTGATGATGCGTCGCCCCGAGATCAACGGCTTCATTTCGGTATCGCCTCCGGCCAGCCTTCATGACTTTTCGTTCCTGGCGCCGTGTCCGGCCTCGGGGATGATCATTCACGGCGACAAAGACGACGTGATTCCCATGTCGTCCGTAGAAAAGCTGGTGGCCAAAATGTCATCTCAGAAAAACATCACTATCGACTTCAGGGTGATCAAGAACGGCGACCATTTCTTCAATGACCATCTCCCCATCTTGTGCGGACACATTGACGATTACCTGGACGAGGCCATCAACATAGCGGCCTAGAGAGCGTCAGGATTGATTGCAATCGCTCAGGGCCGCTGTGGGCCACGCCTAACCGTCTTTGCGAGGATTGCGAGAAGCGGAGCGACGAAGCAAGACGAAGCAATCCAGAGAGCGCCACCGGCCACTGGATTGCTTCCCGTGTCGCTGACGCTCTCACGGTCGCAATGACGGCAATTTGTAACGCAGATGATCCAATCTGATCGCAAACCGCTCTAGCGCGCCGTTAAGGTCGATGCAATACCCCGCCGGTCGTCGGCTTGCCGACTCCGGTGGTGGCGGGGAGACTCAAGGGGAGGCCCATCAGCGATCTGACGGCAAGGTAGGCGAAGGCCTGGGCTTCCAGGGCGTCGCCGTTCCAGCCTTCGGCTTCCACCGCCTCGACGTTTCCGCCGAGCGCCTCGTTCAGGCTGTCCATCATGAACTTATTGCGGCGGCCTCCGCCGCAAACCAACCAGCGTTTCGGCGGCGCGGGCAGATGTTTGACGGCGGCGGCTATGGCTTGCACCGTGAAGGCGGTCAGCGTCGCCGCTCCGTCCGCCGGGGAAAGACGGGCAATTTCATCGGCGTTAAAGTCATTGCGATCCAGAGATTTGGGCGGCGGCTTGTTGAAGTAGGGATGGGCCAACAATCCGGCCACGATCATCTCGTCCGTTTTGCCGGAGCGGGCCAAGGCGCCGTCTTTGTCCATCGGTCGCCCGGTAGTCTTGAGCAGCCGGTCGTCAATCAGGGCGTTGCCGGGGCCGGCGTCAAAAGCCGACAACTCGCCGCCGGTCCCCATCCAGGTGACGTTGGCGACGCCGCCGATATTAAGAACGACCAGCGGCTTTTCCAGATTCCGCGCCAAAGCGGCATGGAACAGGGGTGCCAGCGGCGCTCCTTCGCCCCCGGCGGCAACGTCGTTACTCCTGAAATCGCCGACTGCCGGGATGCCGATTTCCTTGGCCAGCAAGGCGCCGTCGCCGATCTGGCGAGTAACGCCGTCAGCAGGCCGATGCTCCACCGTGTGGCCGTGAAAGCCGACAAGTTCAACGTCTTTATAGGGCAGCCGCTTCACCGCCTCGGCGTGCAACAGGGTCAGTTCCCGCTCCACCATCGCCGACTCGCCTCCCGCAAGCACGTTGCGAAGGCGCTCCCTGAAATCGTCGGCGTAGGGGATAGTCAGCGCCGGGCCGAAGGAAAGCACCCGCTCGCCGTCGGTGTCGATGATGGCGGCGTCGATGCCGTCCAGCGAAGTGCCGCTCATCAATCCCAAGGCCTTCATTGATCAGTCCTGTCCTGCCGTTGTAGGGTGCGCATGATTGTGATAATTACACATACTTTCCGCAAGGACGAGATATGGCCGCTGCCCGTTCCGACTTTATCCGCGTCGCCGTCGAGCGCGGCTATCTGCATCAATGCACCGATATAGAGGCTGTGGACGCCCTGGCGACGAACGGCGTCATTACCGCCTATATCGGCTTTGACTGCACGGCGCCCAGTCTGCACGCCGGTTCGCTGGTCTCCATCATGTTGTTGAGGGCGCTTCAGCAGACCGGCCACAAGCCGATCGTGCTGATGGGCGGCGGCACCACCAAGGTCGGCGATCCTTCCGGCAAGGATGAGTCGCGAAAGATGCTGACCGAGGCCGACATCGCCGCCAATATGGCCGGCATCAAGGAGGTATTCTCCCGCTTCCTCGCCTTCGGCGACGGGCCGACGGACGCCGTCATGGTTAACAACGCCGACTGGCTGGACAAGCTCAACTACATTGATTTCCTGCGCGACCAGGGGCGTCACTTCACCATCAACCGCATGCTCACCTTCGACAGCGTCAAGACGCGCCTTGAGCGCGAGCAGCCGTTGACCTTCCTGGAATTCAACTACATGATTCTCCAGGCCTACGATTTTCTGGAGCTGGCGCGGCGCAATAATTGCGTCCTGCAGATGGGCGGCTCGGACCAGTGGGGCAACATAATCAACGGCATCGAGCTGGGTCGGCGCGCCGGCGGCTTTGAATTATACGGGCTGACCACGACGCTGCTGACCGCCTCGTCCGGGGCCAAGATGGGCAAGACGGCGGACGGCGCCGTATGGCTGAACGGCGACATGCTCAGCCCCTACGACTATCGACAGTACTGGCGCAATGTCGAGGACGCCGATGTCGGCAGATTCCTGCGCCTGTTCACCGAACTGCCGCTTGACGAGATCGCCCGCCTGGAAGCGCTGCCGGGGGCCGAGATCAATGAGGCCAAAAAAGTGCTGGCCGACCATGCCGTCGCCATGTGCCACGGCCAGGAAGCGGCGGCGGCGGCGGCGGAAACCGCCCGCAAGACCTTCGAGGAAGGAACGCAGGGCGACGATCTGCCCACCATCAAGGCATCGCCGGTCGAGCTGGAGGCCGGCATCCACGCCTTCGACCTGTTCAAACGCGCCGGCCTCAGCGCCTCCAACGGCGAGGCCAGACGCCTGATCAGGGGCGGCGGCGCCCGCCTGAACGACATCGCCATAACTGATGAAACTCAGGTAGTGACGACAAAAGACGCCGTCAACGGCATTGTAAAACTATCCGCCGGCAAGAAGCGCCACGCCCTGGTGAAGGTGGTTTAATGAATTTTCTTCCCCCGGAAAACGGCTTCCTCGGCCTGCGCGACGAAGATGCGAAAGCCGCCGAGGGCAAGCCGGGCGTGACCGTCGTTCCCTTCGGCCTGGAAGGGTCGGTCAGTTACGGCGGCGGCACGGCGCGGGGGCCGCAGGCGATTATCCGTGCCTCGCATCAGGTGGAATTATTCGACGAGGAACTGTGGCGCGAACCTTGCCGCGAATTCCGGCCGGCAACCATGGCCCCCTTTCCTCTCGCCGAAGGAATCCGCCCGGCGCTTGCTCAGTTGGAAGGGATCATCGAGGGAATCCTCGCCGATAATCAATTTCCCCTCGTCCTCGGCGGCGAACATTCCCTGACGGCGGGGGCCATCCGTCCCTTTGCCGAACGCCATGACGATCTCGTCATCCTCCAGTTCGACGCCCACGCCGACCTGCGGGACGGTTATGAGGGCGAACCCTATTCCCACGCCGCCGCCATGAGGCGGTGCCTGGACAATCCCGGCCTGTCCCTGGTCGCCGTCGGCATCCGCAACATATCGGCCGGCGAGGCTTCATACCTTGATGAGAATCGCCGCCGCATCAACACCTGGTGGGCGAAGGATCGCCGGGAATGGAATGTTCAGGAGATCATTTCCAGTCTTGCCGGTCGCCCGGTTTACCTGACCTTCGACCTCGACGGATTTGACTCAAGCCTGATGCCCGCCACCGGCACGCCGGAGCCGGGCGGCTTGTTGTGGGACGACGTGCTGCCGATCATCAGAGGCGTTTGCCGGACGGCGAACGTGGTCGGCGCCGATATTTGCGAACTCGCCCCCATCGACGGCCTCCACTCCTGCGATTTCCTGGCGGCGAAACTGGCTTATAAAATATTGACCTACCGCTTCGCCGGGTGATTTCCAGCCATCTCTGCTTCGTCTATCGGGAGAAGAAAATCCTCCCCCTTATCGAAGAGGGAGTTATCGGCCTGTACGTTTTGATCACAGAGGCACAGAGAAATTAAGCAAAGTTTTCTTCCTGCTTTTTCTTTTTCTTTCTATCTTTCTCTGTGTCTCTGAGCCTCTGAGCCTCTGTGTTTCATAAAACAGTGCTTATTCCGGTCAACGCGCCGGGCGTTAGGGGTATTTGCAGCAACCTCCCCTCCTTCGTAAGGAGGGGAAAGCGCCGGTGCCGCTTCGAAAGAATTCCTCCCCTTACGAAGGGGAGGTCAGGAGGGGTTTTGGTTGGACAGGTTGTCGATCTGTTTATTTATTTTTCCATCTTCCTTGCATCTTTTGTGATATTTGTGATTAATCATATCTACCCACAGTCCGCATCGGGTATCAAGAATTGGAACTCTTCTCATAGCTGTAGAAAAGCGTGAGAGCGTGTCAGGAGGCAATCTCGTCAATGAATGTTGCGTTGGACGATTTACTCATAAACAAAGCTAATGACCGTCACGGGGAACTGGTTGATGAATCTGCGGCTATCGAATGGCTTCTTACTCACCGGGCGGATCATATGCGAAACCTAGCCAAGGATATTGTTGGCGAGCGCAAAATTTATGAACCGCCGCTGGTTCATCACAATAATGATACGTTCGTCGTGTACGACGGTAACCGTCGGATCACTTGCCTCAAGCTTTTGAATAAACCAAACCATGCCCCATCTGAAGATTGGCGTGAGTTCTTCCAGGGGCTGCGCGATCAATGGCAGGGAGAGTTTCCAGAT
Organism: Rhodospirillales bacterium RIFCSPLOWO2_02_FULL_58_16; assembly: GCA_001830425.1. Lineage (NCBI taxonomy): Bacteria > Pseudomonadati > Pseudomonadota > Alphaproteobacteria > Rhodospirillales > Rhodospirillales bacterium RIFCSPLOWO2_02_FULL_58_16. Next base: position 1,078 of record MIAA01000029.1, on the reverse strand, counting down.
AAAATCGCATGCCGGATCGAAAAGGACCGGGATCAGATCGACGAAATTCTCCATCGCCGCCATACGGGTGGGCAGAGCGGCGTCGGCCAAAGCCAGTGGGATGCGGAAGCCAAATCCAATTTCGTCCGCCGTACCGGCAAGAAGACGGCTGTAAATGTCGCCGAAGATATTGAGAATAAGCTCAAGGAAGGTGGCCATATTGGGCAGTCCGCGAAGGTTCCACGATCTAACCTTAATCGTCTTCTGTCGTCAGAGTCGTTTCGTAACCGCGTTGGGATTTCGATATCGAAAAGCCATGTGGAACTCACGCATGATGAGAACAAAGTGATGGCGGCCTTGTCCCGCATTGTGAAAGACTTGATCGACAAAAAAATTGTTCTTGAAGATATCTGGAGCAACAAAGGCAAGAAGGAATACCTGGACCTTCTAGAGACTGAGGATATTCTGCCTACTGCTGAGGATTCTCTCACCAAGAACAAGAACTTTAAGACCTTGAAGCCCATAGCCAAATCTACAGAAGGCATATTGCCTAACAACACGTTCAACAAGCCGAAAACCCGAAAGACGCTAATTCGCCTTGAAGATGGTGATGGACTAGTTTCCCTGTCCCACACCAAACGGGCTATAGACATATGGAACGAGCTTAAATTCCATCTGAAATTTGGCGAACATGATAATGCCATTGCCGTTCTTTTTCGTGTGCTGCTGGAATTAGCAGTGGGGAACTACATAGATCGCCAGTCCGTTACTACGGTCAACTTAGGTGACAAACTCGCCAAGAAGTTCATGAAGGCGCTCAATCACATGCACTCGGCGGATACCATTGATAAGAAGTACCACGATGATTTAAAAAAGTTCGAAAATGCCGAGCCGATTCTGTCCGCCAATACTCTTAACGGGTATGTGCATCACAAAAATTTCTACCCTTCGGACCACCATCTGAAATCCATGTGGGACACACTCTCTGATTTTATCGTCATCTGTTTGAAGGCTTGAGGTGGTCCTACTTGTTTGGACAGTTCGGCGGCGAAGTTAAGGTGTATTCCGGTTGCTGATCATGCCGCCAAAGCCCTGTTCA
>MIAA01000028.1:19840-20029 GCA_001830425.1 Rhodospirillales bacterium RIFCSPLOWO2_02_FULL_58_16 | reverse complement strand
ATATGCAAGAGTTATACGCAAGATGTGTGAATACGATAGGCAAATCGCGGGGGGAGAGGGAAGGGTAAGGGGGGGCGCCGTCTGATCGAAAAATGCTCTAACCCCGCCGACAACGAGTCATCGTCAATGGCCGATGGCATCAGATCACCCGGTCAGCGCGATGGCCGATAACATGCGGCCATAGTTTTC
>MIAA01000028.1:0-19781 GCA_001830425.1 Rhodospirillales bacterium RIFCSPLOWO2_02_FULL_58_16 | reverse complement strand
TTGAAGCAAGGGGGAGGAATTTTTCTCTACCCACTGACGATGAGTCACTCTTTAAAGCCGCTGGTATAATACCGGCAGCCGCGCCTCGTAGTCCGGGTTCCCTCTCCGTGCACGCGAAGGCGCAAAGGCGCGAAGTCATTCTGATCGCTGTTTTTTCAATCCGCATGGCGGCTTACCCTTCATCATGCTTTCGCGTCTTCGCGTGAAACACGGTCGCAATGACGGCAAGGCCGCGCCTCGTAATGAAACTGCATCAGCCGACCAGCTTCAACAATTCCTTCACCGCGTTGTCGGCGCCGTCGGCTATCTGGCTGATGGTCGATTCCAGCATGTAGCAGGGGGCGGTGACCAGTTTGTTGGCGGCGTCCACCACCACCTCGCATGGCCCGGTCGGCTTGTGTTTGCCGCCCATCTTTTCGATGGTTTGAGCCGTGCCGTGGTCATGGCCGATGGTGACTTCGGCGCCGGCCAGCAGTTTAGCCATCATCGCCGGCGCGATGCACAGGGCGGCGATGGGCTTGCCGGCGGCGTGAAAGCCTTTAACCACGCGGGCAACCTCGTCGTTGACCGAGCATTTTGCGCCGTCGAAGGCGAGGGTGCATAAGTTCTTGGCGACGCCGAAACCGCCGGGAAAGATCAGCGCGTCGGCGTCCGTCGCGTCAAGCTCGCTCAGGGGCTTGATCTTGCCTCTGGCGATGCGCGCCGATTCCCGCAAGACGTTGCGGGTCTCGTTCATTTCCGCGCCGTTCAAATGGTTGATCACATGGTGCTGGTCGATGTCGGGGGCATAGCATTGATACGCCGCGCCCCGGCGGTCCAGCGCCAGCAGGATGAATGTCGATTCGTGAATCTCGGCGCCGTCGAAGACGCCGCATCCGGAAAGAACTACCGCCACCTTCGGCTTTGTCTTCGTCATCATCATTACTCCAGGTCCAGCGCCCGCTTGTAGATATCCAGTATTTGTTGCTGCTCGCGGCGGGCGGATTGGTCCATTTTGCGGAGCCGCACGATCTGGCGCAGCACCTTTACATCGAAGCCCGATCCCTTGGCCTCGGAATAAACTTCCTTGATATCGGCGGTCAGCACGGCCTTTTCTTCCTCCAGACGTTCGATGCGCTCGACGAATGAACGCAGCCTCTCCACCGGCACGCCACCGACTTCAGTCATCATTGTTTCCTTTCGCGGGTTTGAATGTTTTTCGCAAGCGGAGCATAAACGCCCTGAACCCTCGTGCGCAAGCGGTCGGCTCACGATGTCGGTTTAGGTTGCGCGGCGTCGGCGGATCAAGGAACATAGGGCCGTTGAAAAAGATGGGACTATAAAGTGGCCGTATACAATCTTGAGCGCATCAGCATTCTTTTAGTCGAGGACAATCGCTATGTGCGCAATATCCTGGAGGATTTATTGCGCCAGTTCCGCTTCGGTCGGATAATAACCGCATCCGACGGCGCCGAGGCCATTGAGTACCTCAAGACCGCCTCGCCGCTGCATGGCGGCCAAGGCCTGGATTTGATTGTTTCGGACTACCTGATGGCGCCGATCAACGGACTTTTGCTCTTACGCTGGGTCCGTAACTCCAAGGAATCGCCGAACCGGCTGATGCCGTTCATCATCCTGTCCGGGGCCGCCGATAGGGATAATGTCTGGGCGGCGCGTGATCTGGGCGTGACCGAGTTCTTGGCGAAGCCGTTCTCGTCGGTGGCGGTTTATAGAAAATTTCTTGAAGTGATTGATCACCCGCGTCAGTTCGTCGCCACCCATAATTATTACGGCCCTGATCGACGGCGAAAAAAGCTCTCGCCGCCGGGCGAGGAACTCCGCATGATGAAAGACGATGATGTGGTCATCGTCTATTCCGCCGATAAGGTGGTGAAACCGAAGAAGCCGACGGATGTATGGTATTTCCGTCTGCCCAACAGCCTTAAGGGGAAAGCCGGCGGCGTCGACAGCGGCCCCGGCGAGTTGCCCAACGATCTGCTGAAAGAAGCGGAAACCCAGTTGCAGCGGTCTTCGCTGGACTTCACCGAATGGGCGCTCCAGTATGTATCACAGCTTCAAGATCTGTGCACCGAGGCCTTGATGCAGCCGGGAAAACGCACTATTTACTTCGAGAAAATCAATATGCTGGCTCACGAACTGCGCGGCCAGGGCGGAACCTTCGGCTACCCCCTGGTCAGCGTTGTCGGCAAGATGCTCTACGAATGCACAGGGGTACGCTGTCCCGAGAACGACAGCGCCGTCGAGATTGTCAAGTCTCATGTGGATATCATGCGTGCGGTGCTTCGTGATAAAATCGCCGGCGACGGCGGGGAAGTAGGACGTCAACTCCTTGCGGCCCTCAAGCAGGCTGTCGAAAAACACTCTGTAGTGGAATAGGAAAATGAAAGACACCGATGATGCCGTGGATCGCCGAACCGACAGCGAACTTGAGGCGGGGATTGAGCGCCGGATGGAGCTTCGTATCCTCAGGCTGTGGTGGGACGCCCGCCGTGACGACGAGTTTCCATCTTTTGAAGTCATTTCCAAACAGGAATTAGACCGCCAGTGGCCGGCCATCATCCTGCTTGCCGTACCCGACGACGGAGGTGAGCCTGTCTTTGAGCGCATCGGCGAGGACTATGCCGCCGGCGCCGGCGACGCCCTTATCGGAAAACCATTTTCCGAAGCGGAGGAGGGAACGACAATTCGGCGTATATTTGATTATTACGGCGAGGTCATGGAAAAAAAGGTTCCCGTGACCGTGAGCGGTGAAATCCCCGGCGAGAACGGCGACTTGCTTTGTTATCGAAGCATTATTCTTCCTCTGGGCAACGATATAAAAACCGTCAATTTCCTCCTCTGCGCCGCATCCTTCAGTAAACCGTAAAGCACGGGGCGGCGGAAATAACGACCCGATATGATGAAATGCTGGCAGAGGCCGTCGCCCGCCATCAACAGGGGCGGCTCGCCGACGCGGAGACGCTTTACCGGCAAGTTATAGACGCCAGACCGGATGATGCGGCGGCTCTCGGCAATCTCGGCGTCGCGTTGAGGGGGCAGGGCAAATGCCGAGAGGCGATCATCTGCTGTCGCCGGGCATTGTCCGTTGAGCCGATGAAAGCCGGGCTTCATTTCAATCTCGGCAATGCCCTCAAGGATCTCGGCGATCCCGGCGGAGCCGTGGACGCTTTCCGCCGCGCCCTGGAAATCGACCCCGGATATGTGGAGGCGCTGAACAATCTCGGCGACGCTTTAAGTGCTTTGAATCGTCCCGATGAGGCGGTCGATTGCTTTGAACGCGCCCTGGCGATTGATCCCCGACGAGCCGATATTCTTAACAATCTCGGCAACGCCCTCAAGGACAGCGGCAGGGCGTCTCAAGCCGTGGATTGCTTCCGCCGCGCCCTTGAGTTCGCTCCCGCCGTTACGAAAACCCTCAACAACCAGGGCAACACCTTCCTGGAATTGGGAAGGACGGAGGAGGCGGAGAATTGTTTCCGGCGTTCGCTGTCCATCGACCCTGATAACGCCGAGGCCCATTGCCTGCTTTCCTTCGTCCTGCTGGACAAGGGAGAATTGGCTCCGGGGTGGGCGGAAAATGAATGGCGCTGGCGGCTTGAGGACTACCTGCCGAAGATAAGGCATTTTCCCTTTCCCGCCTGGGACGGCTCGCCGCTGAAGGGCAAGTCGATCCTTTTGTGGTCCGAGCAGGGCATCGGCGACGAGGTCTGCTTTTCCGGCATGGTTGCCGACGTTATCGCCATGGGCGCCCGCTGCGCCATTGAGTGTGAGCCGAGGCTGGTCGGCCTGTTCGCCCGCTCGTTCCCCGCCGCCGACGTCCATGCCCGTCCTTTCAGGCGGGCGGAGACCGGCGGGGAGGCGTTCGATTACCAACTGCCGATGGGAAACCTGCATCGTTTTTTCCGGGCTTCATTGGCCGATTTTCCCGAACGCCGGAGCTTCCTTGTCGTGGACCGGGGCAAGCGTAAGCGGTGGCAAAAACGCTTGTCCGCCCTTGGCCGAGGTCCGAAGGTCGGCCTTTCCTGGCGCTCCGGGCTGATGACAAGCACGCGCCGCCTTTATTTTGCAAGGATCGAGGACATGGGGCCGCTGCTGGGGCGGGACGGTACGATTTTCGTAAACCTGCAATACGATGAATGTTCCGCCGAAATCGCCGAGGCCGGCGAGCGTTTCGGCGCGACCATTCACACATGGGATGACGCCGACCTGATGAACGATATCGACGGCGGCGCGGCCTTGACCTCGTGCCTGGACGCCGTGGTTACTCCAATCACCTCCGTTTATGAAATATCCGGGGCGTTGGGGATTCCGACCCACGCCTTTCACCCCTTCAAGAAGTGCGACGTGTCCTTCGGAAGCGGCGGCGTTCCCTATTACCCGTCGGTGCGTCTTTACCGGCAGAAGGCTCATGGCGACTGGGGGGGCGTGTTCGAGGATATCGCCGGGAATCTGCCATGAGCGCATTGGCGAAGGCGATTGAGCTTCACCGTGCGGGTTTTTCTTGTGTCTCGTACATTTTTGCGCGATATTTTGTTCATGAACGGACGCGAATTCATAGCTAAGGCAAAGAAGCTGGGTCGCAAGAGCGGCATTCTCGTTCACTTCGACCAAACGAGAGGAAAGGGCAGCCACGGCACTCTCTATTTCGGCGACCGCTTCACTGTGGTGAAGGATCGCAAGAAATCACTCAAGACCGGCACCCTTCACGGCATGTGCAAACAACTCGGGATCGACCCGAACGATCTTTAAGGAACCTCGATCATGAAGACCCGTTACTGTTACCCTTTTGACCTTCACAAAGAGAGTGAAGGCGGATTCTCGGTCACCTTTCTCGACTTCGCCGAAGCCATAACCGACGGAGATACCGTTGACGAGGCTGTCGCGGAAGCCGCCGATTGCCTGGAAGAGGCTCTTGCAGGCCGTATCGTGCGGCGTGAGGATATCCCGCCGCCCAGCCCTGCCAAGGGCCGCCCCACGGCGGTTCCCGGCGCAGTCTTGGCCGCCAAGGTTGCCCTCTACGAGGCCCTGCGGAAGGATCGTCTTTCCAACAGCGCCTTCGCCGCCGCCATGGGCATTCAGGAGAGCGAGGTGCGACGGATTCTTGACCCGAAACACGCAACCAAGATCAGCAGGCTGGAAGAAGCCCTTGCTCGCTTCGGCAGGCGTCTGGTGGTTACCGTGGAAGAAGCGGCCTGACATTAGGGATATCGCCGGGAATCTGCCATGAGCGCATTGGCGAAGGCTGTTGAGCTTCACCGTGCGGGAAGGCTGGCCGAGGCGGAACGCGCCTATCGGCGAATACTCGACAGCGATCCTGACAACGCCGACGCCCTGCAACTTCTCGGCGTCATCGCCAATCAGGCCGGTCGGCCGGCGGCGGCGGCGGAGCTTATCAGGAAGGCCCTTGCCGTTAATCCCGGCCATGCCGACGCCCATTGCAACCTGGGCGCCGCCCTGCTGGAGCTGGGAGACTTGCGGGGCGCGGACGCCGCCTTCCGCCGCGCCCTGGAGATCAACCCCGCCATTTCCGAGGCCCTGAACAACCTGGGTAACATTGCGCGGCAACAAGACAGGCCGGAAGAGGCGGCGGAAAATTACCGGCGCGCCTTGCAATACGCCCCCGGTATCGCCGAGACTCATTCCAATCTGGGCGTCGTCCTGCATATCATGGGCCGTTTCGTTGACGCCGAGGCCTGTTTCCGGCAGGCCTTGAAGATCAATCCCGACAACGCCGAGGCTCATGCCAATCTGGCCGCCACCCTGTTGCAAACGGGCCGCCTGAAAGAAGGATGGGCGGAGAATGAATGGCGGTGGCGAAAAAAGAATTTTCCCTCCCCGGCGCGTAATTTCCCCCAGCCGCGTTGGGACGGCTCGCCGCTGGACGGCAAAACGCTGCTGCTGCACGCCGAACAGGGATTCGGCGATACCATTTTGTTCATTCGCTACGCTCCTCTGTGCGCCGAACGAGGGGGCCGCGTCGTCGTTGAATGTCAGCCACAGTTGAAAAGACTGTTGACCGGCGTTGACGGCATAGATGAGTTGGCGGCGCAGGGCGAACAGCTTCCCCCCTTCGACGTTCACCTTCCGATGGCAAGCCTGCCCTTGATCTTTGAAACTACGCTTGATTCCATTCCCCCATGCTCAGGCCACATCAAGGCCGATCCAGCGCTGTGCGAAGAATGGCAAGGCCGCTTACCCAAGATGCAGGGACGAAAGATCGGCCTCGTCTGGCAGGGCAACAAGGCGCAGAAGAAAGACCGGACCCGCTCGCTGCCGTTGACGATGCTGGCGCCGCTGCTGGAGATTCCCTCTATCTCCTTCGTCAGTCTTCAGAAGGGCGACGGCGAAGATCAGATCGGCGCTCACCGTCTGGCGAACCCGGTTTCCGGGATCAATGATTTCGCCGACACGGCGGCGATCACCATGCTTTTGGATTTGGTGATCTGCGTGGACACGGCGACGGCTCATCTGGCGGCGGCGCTCGGCAAGCCGACATGGGTGCTGCTGGAACATGTTCCCGACTGGCGTTATATGCAGGACGGCGAGACTTCGCCGTGGTTCCTATCCATGCGCCTGTTCAGGCAAAGCGCGCCCGGCGACTGGAAGGGAGTCGTCGCGGATGTGAAACGCGCTCTCGGCGCTTAAAAGAAGATGATGTCGGCGCCTACAGCAGCTTAACCATGGCGGCGACGGCGGCCACCGCTGCCGCCAGCATGGCGCCCATCTTGATGGTCAGCCGCATTTCCATTTTTTCCATATCGGAGCGCAAGGCGGCGATCTCCATTCGGATATCCCGTAAATCGCCCTTGGTAACGAGTTCCTGGCTGGTCGCATCGGCGAAGGCTTTGGCCGCCGCACGCGCCTGTTGCAACGTAAAACCGCCAGCCTCAAGGTGTTCTGCGAATTTCAGCGTGTCGAAGGTAATGGTCGTCATGCCCCAAATATGCGCCTTTTTGACCGGGTGGTCAACGGCGACACGGAATTAACGGAACCTCCCCCGGCGCTCCGCCGGTGGTGGAATACTAGAAGTGAAGCGCCTCGCCTTTATGATTCCCTGAAGATCATCATTTTCGGGGGGCTAAATGCGACCGAAACAGCAGCAGAGGGCGCGGCATGACGAGAGAGGGAAAGCTGAATTTCTTGTTTACGTCAGCCCACTGACGTATTGAATAGTGGGGTGACTGATCCGAACGGAGAGAACATGTCGAGCGAGAGCGCCGCGCCGTCCGTTCCCGAGCTTCCATTGGCGTCGGAGTGGGCGCTGCCGAGCGGTTTTAGCAGCGCTGACCTCTCGTCGCCTCGGCTGGCGGCATTTCCACCCGAGGTGGGATGGGCGAACGTCGGCTTCCGACCGCTGGGCCAAGGAGCGTTCGTTCTCGAAACTCAGAGCCGGTTCCATGTTCCGGTCACGGTCGGAACGCGAATTCTGTTTGACGAGCCGATTCTGGCGCTACGGCTTCCATCGTCCGGGTGCGCCCGGATTCGTCATCCCGGCAATCCTACCCTGGAAGAATCAGCAGGGACCTACAACATCAGCCTCGTAGCCGATCCCGCCTGCTTGATCGATCATCAACCGGGGACCCACGATACCCTGACCGCCGTGTACACGGTCGGGCGCTTGCGGACCATGTTGGACGGTCAGCGGACGTCCGGGCCGATCCGGCGTTTCCTTGACGGACATTCCGACAATTTCGGCGCGGCCGGCCGTGCGTCGGCCACATTGCACCGCATTGCCGCTCAGATTCGAACGCATCCATACGAGGGGGTGATGGCGTCGCTGTATGTGCAGGGCAAGGCATGTGAACTGATGGCCGAGGTGCTGACCGACCTCGCCGGCGAGGAGAAACTGGCCACCCGCACGCTGTCGGCTGATCGGCGCCGGGCGCTTGCCGCACGGGATATCCTGATGGCTAACCTCGCCGCTCCGCCTTCGATCAGTGATCTGGCGCGGCAGGTCGAGTTGTCGCAGCGGCGGCTCAACGAAGTATTTCACGACTTGTTCGGAGCCGGCGTGTTCGTCTGCCTGACACAGTGGCGGCTCGACCATGCGTGCGACCTGCTGGCGCGAGGCGATCTGTTGGTCAAGCAGGTGGCGCATCGGATGGGCTATGCCCATCTCAGCAACTTCACTCACGCCTTTACCCGCCGCTTCGGCACACCGCCGACCAAATGGCGCTCGAAGAACGGCTCCGGGCGCCACTTTGGCGAATCTCCATAACATTTTCGGCATTTCCTCATAAACCGCCACGCTTTCCTTATTGGTTATTATGGTAGACGGTGGATCACATTATTGGTTATGCCATTTACGGGATGCTGGAGGGTTGACGGTAATGACTGATCGCGTAGAGTGGTCGGACGATCTCCTTACCCATGTTGATGAGATTGATGACGATCATAGGAAGCTGTTCGTCTTGGCGAACAACGTATTCGCATCCGTCGTCTTGGAAGACGGCGCCGTCAATCAGACTCTTGGAGAACTGTGGACTTACACCAAGACCCACTTCGGTCGTGAAGAAAAGAGCATGACGCGAACCGGATATAGCAAACTTGCGGCCCACAAGAAGGAACACGACGATTTGTTGCTTGAGCTTAAGTACTTAACTGATCGCTTGATGGAATCAGGCCCAGGGGTGATCGGAGACGATGTCGCAAGTTTCCTGGGAAAATGGCTCAATGACCACATCATGGGCTTCGACAAGTCATACGCAAACTACCTTCGCGCCTCTGGACAAGTGAATCTGTGACATCCCATCGCGGGAATTAGTGGAACCACGGACGAGCGCGGATCAAATCTAATCTCCCCCAACCCCTCCTTGGTAAGGAGGGGAAAGGAGTTCCTCCCCTTACGAAGGGGAGGTCAGGAGGGGTTAAATTGCGCGAATAACAATGCCGCCGATATCCGTGTCCATCAGCGTTCATCCGTGGCCCGAAATTTACTTCCCCCCCGGCGCTCCGCCGGTGGTGGAATACTCGAAGTGAAGCGCTTCGTCGGGATGGACCAGCGGGTAGGCGGCGTGGGCGGCGACGGCGGCCTCGGCGAAGCCGCACAGAATAAGCTTGAGCTTTCCGGGATAGGAGGCGATGTCGCCGATGGCGAAAAGGCCGGGTTTTCCCGCCGAATAGTCGGCGGGGTCAACCTTGATGTAATTGTGGTCAAGGTTAAGTCCCCATTCGGCAATCGGCCCCAGAGTTTGCGACAGGCCGAAGAAAGACAGCAAGGCGTCGGCGCCGAGGCGTCTTTCGTCGCCGTCCAGGCTTCGTGCAACAACTGTCTCGATCTGCCCGTTTGAACCTTCCAGCGCGGCGAGTTGGTAGGGCGCCACCAACTCGATGACGCCTTTGTCTATCAATTCTTTCAGCTTGTCGGCGCTGCCGGGCGCGGCGCGAAACTTGACCCGTCGGTGGATAATGGAAACTCCGGCGGCGATATCGGCCAGCGACAAGGCCCAATCCACCGCCGAATCGCCGCCGCCGGCGATGACCACCCGCTTGCCTTTGAAGTCCTCGCGGCGCTTGACCATGTAGTGGACGGACTTGCCCTCGAAGGCCTCGATCCCTTCCAGCGGCGGACGGTTGGGGCCGAAGGCGCCGACGCCGGCGGCGATGAACACCGCCTTGGCGTTGATTGCAACGCCGGTGGAAGTTTCCAGCCGCCATCTTGCGTCGTCCGCAGGCTCCAGTTTCACCACTTGCTGGCCCAGGTGAAAAACGGGGGCGAACGGCGCCGCCTGCTGCTCCAGCTTCTGCACCAGATCGCCGGCTAAAATCTTTGGATGTCCGGGAATATCATAGATGGGCTTTTCGGGGTACAGCGCCCTGCACTGGCCTCCCGTCGCGTCGAGGACATCAATGACATGGCAGCGCATTTTCATCATTCCGCACTGGAAAATGCTGAACAATCCGGCGGGGCCGGCGCCGATAACCGCCACGTCCGTGCGATGCGAAGTATTTGTCATGGTTTCCTGCCTTTGAATTATCATATGGTAGGTCAGATCGGAAAAGAAGCGGGATATGACAGATCACATCGAGTTGGACCTGACCGACGAGGCGGCCACCGACCGTCTGGCCGTCTGGCTTGCCGGCATGGCCCGCGTCGGCGATGTCATTGCGCTGCGCGGCGAGTTGGGATGCGGCAAGACCGCCTTTGCCCGCGCCTTCATCCGGGCCAGGGCCAAGAGGCAGGAGGAAGTCCCCAGCCCCACCTTTACCCTGTTGCAAACCTACGACCTTGACGGCGGCATGGTCCATCATTTCGATCTTTACCGCCTGAACGCCGCCGAGGAAGCCCTTGAACTGGGCATCGAGGAGGCTTTCGCCGAAGGCATATCGCTTATCGAATGGCCGGAGCGCCTCGGCGGGTTTCTTCCCAAGGTCCGCCTTGACGTGGCCCTGGCCTACGCGGAAAAACCGGAGGCCCGTCATTTGACCCTTACCGGCTATGGCGATTGGCCGGATCGCCTGAAGGAACTAATGTGACTGACCGCTACGCCCATATCGCCGCTTTTCTGGCCGCCAATCATTGGGGCGGAGCCGAGATCGCGCCTCTGGCCGGCGACGCCTCGTTCCGCCGCTATTTCCGTCTCGTCGAAGGGGACAGAAGAGCGGTGCTGATGGACGCGCCTCCGCCCAAGGAAGACGTGCGCCCCTTTGCCGACTTGTCCCGGCACTTGCGCTCGCTGGGCCTGACCGCTCCTGAAATCCTCGCCGAGGATTGGCAGATGGGCCTGCTGTTGCTTGAGGACCTGGGGGACGACACCTATACCCGTGTTCTGGCCACAGGCGGCGATGAGCGGGCGCTCTACCGATCGGCGGTGAACGTGTTGATCCATATTCATCGCTATCCAAAGGACGAAGCCGTCCCTGATCGGCTGCCCGCTTATGACGATGACAGGCTGCTGGATGAAGCATGTCTGCTTACCGACTGGTATATGCCGGCCATGCTCGGCGAACCGACGCCTGATGAAATCCGTGACGCCTGGTGCGAGGCGTGGCTTTCCGTATTTCCCATCGTTCACGCCCAGCATCGCACCCTGGTGCTCAGGGATTACCATGTGGACAACCTGATGTGGCTGCCGGCGAATGACGGCGTGAAGGCCTGCGGGCTGCTCGATTTCCAGGACGCGCTGTCGGGGCCGGGAGCCTATGACCTGATGTCGCTTCTCGAAGATGCGCGGCGTGACATCGACCCGTATCTGGCGAGCGACATGATTGATTATTACCTGAACGCTTTTCCCGGCTTTGACGAGGATGACTTCCGGGCCGTATTCGCCATCCTCGCCGCGCAGCGCCACGCCAAGGTGATCGGCATCTTTACCCGGCTTTGCGTACGCGATGCAAAGCCCGCCTATCTGGCTCATATTCCCAGGGTGTGGAGACTCCTTGAGAAGGCTCTGCGACACCCGGCGCTGGCCGCAGTCGCCGAATGGATTGACGTCTACATAGCCAAGGACAAGAGAGGCGTCCCGCCATGCCGATAAGACCGAAGCGGGCAATGGTGCTGGCCGCCGGACTTGGCTTACGCATGGGTTCGATTACCGAAAAACTGCCGAAACCGATGGTCACGGTGGCCGACAGGACGATTATTGACCGGGCCATCGACAGGCTGGAGGAGGTCGGCGTGGAGACGGTGGCGGTCAACCTTCATTACCTCGGACATATGATCCGGCGGCATCTTGAAAGACGGCCTTCTCCGCAAATATTGTTCTCGCCCGAGGAAGAACGCCTGGAAACCGGCGGCGGCGTAGCCAGGGCCTTGCCTTTGCTCGGCGGACGACCGTTCTATGTGGTCAACGCCGACGCCTTATGGCTGAACGGCGAGGGGGAGGGGGCGCTTTCCCGTATGGGCAAGGCCTGGGACGGGCGACGCATGGACGGGTTGCTGCTTCTTAACTCCACCGTCGATGCTCACGGTTACGACGGCGTCGGCGATTTCACCATTAATCAGAACGGCGCCCTCTCGCGGAGACCGGAGGCCGGAGTCGCGCCCTATCTGTTCGCCGGCGTACAAATTCTCCATCCCCGCCTGTTTGCAAATGTTCCCGAAGGGCCGTTCTCCCTCAACCTCATTTACGACAGGGCGATCAGCAAGGGGCGCCTGCACGGCATTGTCCATGACGGCGAATGGTTCCATATCGGCGACCCCGAAGGCCTGGCCGAGGCCGAGGCCTTCATGCGCGGGATAAAAAGGGGATGAGCGGCGTTTATACGATCCCCGCCGGCGTTTCTTTTGTTGATGCTCTGGCGGCGGGGATTGTGTCCGCAAGCGGAAAAACTCCCGAGGAATTGACGGATGTTGAGGTTCTGCTGCCGACGCGGCGCGCCTGTCGCGCGCTGGGAGAAGCCTTCCTCAGGCTGAACGAGGGAAAGCCGATGCTGTTGCCCAGGATGACGCCGCTGGGCGATATCGACGAGGATGAACTGGCGCTGACCGGCGGACTTGACGAAATGCCGGGAGGACTCGACATTCCTCCCGCCGTTCCCGGTCTGCGCCGCCAACTGTTGCTGGCCCGGCTGGTTATGGCCTTCGAGGGCGTTGACGCCGCTCCCGATCAGGCATGTCGTCTGGCTGCCGAATTATCCCGCTTTCTTGATCAGGCGCATACCGAGCGTCTGTCTTTTGCGCGGCTGGCGAAACTGGTTCCCGATGAACTGAAGGAATTGGCCGATCATTGGCGGATCACCCTGAAGTTTCTGAAAATAATCACCGAGCAATGGCCTTTGCTTCTTGACGAGGAGGGATGCCTGGACCCGGCGGAGCGCCGCAACCGGCTGCTGGAGGCTAGGGCAGGCGTCTGGCTCAGGAATCCGCCGAGCCATCCGGTTGTCGCCGCCGGTTCCACCGGCTCCATCCCCGCCACCGCCGACTTGCTCAAGGTGGTGGCCGGGCTGCCGTCGGGGAAGCTGGTCCTTCCCGGTCTTGATGTGAACATGGACGACCTCTCATGGCGGACGCTGGGGCCGTCCCATCCCCAGTTCGGCATGGCCCGCCTGCTTGAACATCTGGGCGTCGGGCGCGGCGATGTCACCGATTGGCCCGCCTTTGACAAGATCGGCGTCGCGCCCGGACGCAGCCGTTTGATAAACTCGGCGCTCAGCAGTCCTGAGACCACGGGCGAAGTGGTTGCCGCTACGATAACGCCGGCCGATATCGACGGAATTATCCGCATCAACGCTCCCGATCCGCAGGCCGAGGCCGGGGCCATCGCCCTGATGATGCGTCACGGCCTGGAAACGCCGGGGCGCACGTCCGCCCTGGTGACGCCGGATCGGTCTCTGGCGCGGCGCGTCGCCGAGGAACTGCGCCGGTGGAATATCCATATTGATGATTCGGCGGGCAGACCCCTGGCCGAGACTCCGCCGGGGGCGTTCTTAAGGCTAACGGCGGAAATGGCGGCGGAGGATCTGGCGCCGGTGGCGTTGCTTTCGGTTCTCAAGCATCCGTTGGCGGGGGGCGGATGGAGCGAGCCTGACTTTCGCGTCTGGGCCAGGAAACTGGAGAAACATCTGCTGCGCGGACCTCGACCGGGACCGGGCGTCGCCGGACTGCGCGCCGCCGTGGCCGCGACGCGCCACAATGCGTTGAGCCGAGGCCGCGACAAAACCGCCGAAGACCTTGACGCGCTGTCGCCGGGGCTGGATGTCCTTGAACAAGCCGTCAAGCCGTTTGCCCGTCTGATGGACGAGGGATCGACTTCGCCCGGCGACCTGTTAAAGGCTCATATCGCCTTTTCTGAAACCCTGGCCGCCACCGCCGAAGAAACCGGCGCCGAACGATTGTGGCGCGGCGCCGACGGCGAAGCGGCGGCGGGGTTCATCGCCGAACTGGGCGAGAACATCGGCGTTTTTTGCGTCGGCATGGACGGGAGGCGCTACCCGGCCTTTTTCGACTCGCTGATGGCGGGGCGCGTGGTGCGGCCCGCCTTCGGAAGCCACCCCCGGCTTTATATCTGGGGCAATCTTGAAGCGCGGCTGCAACATGCCGATGTCATGATTCTGGGCGGTCTCAACGAAGACACATGGCCCCCGGAAGCGCGGCCAAGCCCGTGGATGAGCCGATCCATGCAGAAGGACTTCGGTCTTCCAGCGCCGGAACGCCGCATCGGCCTTTCCGCCCACGACTTTGTGCAGGGGATATCGGCGTCTCGGGTCGTTCTGACCAGGGCCGAACGGATCGGCGGCGCGCCGACGGTCCCCTCCCGTTGGCTGCAACGAATCGACAACCTGCTGGAGGGAGCGGGACTTGCCCATGCCCTTGAGCCTTCCGACGATTGGCTCGGCTGGGCGAGGGGGCTGGATGATCATGGCGGGCCGCCGACGCCGGTCGGGCAACCGAAATTCAGTCCTCCGCTAAGCGCCCGCCCACGGGAACTGCCGACGACAGAGATCGAAAAGCTGATCCGCGACCCTTATGCCGTTTATGCGAGGCGGATTCTTCGCCTCCGGCCTCTTGAGCCGATTGACGCCGACCCCGACGCCGGACAACGGGGAAACGTCATCCATGAAATTCTGGATAAGTTTGTCCGCGCCTGGCCGAACGAGATGCCCGATGACGCCGAGGACAGGTTGATCTCCATCGGGCGCGAAGTCTTCGCCCGGTTGATGGCGTGGCCTATCGTTAGGGCGCTGTGGTGGCCGCGCTTCGAGCGCGTCGCCCATTGGTTCGTCGGCTGGGAGCGCGAGCGCCGGGCGAGCGGCGTCAAGACGGAGGGAACCGAGGTCGAGGGAGATATCATCCTCGATCTTGCCGGAGGGCCGTTCACGCTGAAAGCGCGGGCCGACCGCATCGACCGCCTGAAGGACGGAACCCTTGCCGTTATCGACTATAAAACCGGCAGCAACCCCAGCGGCGCCCAGATGGAAAGCGGCCTGGCGCCGCAACTTCCCCTGGAAGCGCTGATCGCCGAAGCCGGTGGGTTCAAGGCCATCGGCAAAGCCGACGTTTCCGAGCTTGTTTATGTTCTCGTCTCGGGAGGACGCGAACCGGGAAAGACTGCACGGCCCAAATTGGAAAGCGGCGTTCGCAACCTGATCGACAAGAGCCGGGCCGGACTCGTGCGTCTGCTCGGCTGCTACGACATGGAAAAGACGCCTTATCTGTCGCGGGTGCGGGTTCAGTACGAGCGCCATGAAGGCGACTATGACCATCTGGCCAGAGTCAAGGAATGGGGTCTCGGCGACGGCGGAGAACAAGAATGAGCGGGCGGGACGGGGATGATTTCGGCGGCGTCGCCAACCAGCGTATGGCGGCCGACCCTAAGGCCTCGGCATGGGTGTCGGCCAACGCCGGAACCGGCAAGACCCATGTGTTGATCGACCGCATTTCGCGGTTGCTGCTTATGGGGGCCAAGCCGGAACGATTGCTGTGTCTGACATTCACCAAGGCGGCGGCCGCCGAAATGGCCAACCGGCTTAACAAGCGCCTTGCCGAATGGGCGCGCGCCTCCGATGGCGAACTGAAAGATTCTCTTCGCGCTCTCACCGGGGCCGCCAAGGCGCCGGATGATCCGGCCCCGGCCCGACGCTTGTTCGCGCAGGTCCTGGAGTCGCCCGGCGGCTTCAAAATCCGCACCATCCATAGTTTTTGCGAATCGCTGCTGGGCCGCTTTCCTTTGGAAGCCGGGGTGTCTCCTCATTTTTCGGTGCTTGACGAGCGGACCGCGAGCGAACTTATGGAAGAGGCCCGTGACCGATTGCTCCTGACAACCCAACGCCCCGGCGGCGAAGACATTGCCGCCGCCCTCAAGGTATTGGCCGGAATGGTCGGCGAGGACGGCTTTGCCAAACTGAAAAAGGAACTTGCCTTTCGGCGCGGGCGGTTCGCCAAACAGCAACATCGCGTCGGCGGCATTGACGCCATGATCGACGCCGCCTATGCGGGCTTCGGCCTGACTCCGGGAGAAACCGAAGCGGCGGCAGTCGCCATGGCCGTCGCCGACGGCGCGTACAACGTACAAGGTCTGCGTTCAGCCGCCGCCGTCCTGGCCGGGGGTAAAAAGACCGATAAGGAACGTTCATCCATCCTGATCTCATGGTCGGCAATGAACGCGCAAGACAGGGCGGCGACGTTTGTCACTTTGTATATGGGCGGCTTTCTCACTAAAGAAGGCGAACCACGCGATAAACTGATAACCAAGGATTTGGCGGCGGCCAATCCGCAGGCGGAGGAAGCCCTGCTTATTGAGCAGGGCAGGGTCGCCGAGGTCGGCAAGCGCCTTCACGCCGTCCGCGACGCCGAGACGACTTCGGCGCTTATTCGGTTCGGCGGCGCTCTTTTGGCGGAATACGAGGTATTGAAAAGCGCCCGCGCCCTGCTCGATTATGACGACCTGATTCTTAAAGCCGCCGGATTGCTTGAATCCGACGGCGGCGTGTCCTGGGTCCACTTCAAGCTCGACGGCGGCATCGACCACA
Source organism: Rhodospirillales bacterium RIFCSPLOWO2_02_FULL_58_16 (assembly GCA_001830425.1). NCBI lineage: Bacteria > Pseudomonadati > Pseudomonadota > Alphaproteobacteria > Rhodospirillales > Rhodospirillales bacterium RIFCSPLOWO2_02_FULL_58_16. Next base: position 3,371 of record MIAA01000028.1, on the reverse strand, counting down.
TTCTTATCGATGAGGCGCAGGACACCAGCCCCGAGCAATGGGAAGTCATCCGCCGCCTCGCCGATGATTTCTATTCCGGCCTCGGCGTCAGGGAACAAGACGAGCGCACCGTTTTCGCCGTCGGCGATGAAAAGCAGTCCATCTACAGCTTTCAGGGCGCCGCCCCGGAAGGATTTCGCCGCATGTGCGCGTATTTTCGTGAAAAAACGACGAACGCAGGCCGCGCCTGGCGGGAGACGTCGCTGATTCAGTCGCATCGTTCGACTCCGGATATCCTTGGGGCCGTTGACCGGGTGTTCGCCGTTGCTGAGGCCGCCGACGGACTGCGCGGCGAGGACGAAGAAATTCGCCACCACGCCAAGCGAACAGGCCATGCCGGGCTGGTCGAGGTCTGGCCTGTCGTCAAGCCGGGGGAAGTTGCCGACGATACGGCATGGGATGATCCCGTTGATCGCGTCGGGACGGACGCGCCGGCGGTGATCCTGGCCGGCCGCATCGCCGATGCCATACGCCGCTGGATCGACGATAAAGAAGAACTGGTTTCCGCCGGTCGCCCCATCCGTCCCGACGACATTATGATTTTGGTGCGCAAACGCGGGACGTTCGCCGACGCCATGATCCGCGCTCTCAAGGTCCGCAACGTGCCGGTCGCCGGCTCCGACCGCATGAAACTTACCAAACAGTTGGCGGTCATGGACTTGATTTCTCTCGGCGGTTTCGCCCTTATGCCCGAAGACGACCTGACCCTGGCCGAAGTGCTGAAGGGGCCGTTCATCGGTCTTGATGACGAGGCGTTGTACGGGATCGCCTATCAGCGTTCCGGTTCATTGTGGCGGTCGTTGCGGGAAAAGGCTTCTGATGAAGCCGCCTTTGCAAACGCCGCAGCTTATCTGAAGGATATCCTCAGACGCGCCGACTACGCCCCGCCTTTTGAGTTTTTTGCCCATGTCATGGGCGCCAAGGGCGGACGTCGGGCCATTCTGTCGCGCCTCGGTCATGAAGCCGCCGACCCTATCGACGAATTTCTGAGTCTGGCCCTTGATTTCGAACGCACCCACACGCCTTCGCTTCAGGGCTTTCTTAACTGGATCGCCGCCGGCGAAACCGAGGTCAAACGGGACCTGGATATCGGTCGCCCGGAGGTTAGGGTTTTGACCGTGCACGGCGCCAAAGGGCTTGAGGCCAACGTGATCTTTCTGCCCGACACCTTCTCCGTTCCGGATCAGAGAATGGAGGATTATATCTTGTGGGGTGAAAATACGCCCCTGTGGCCCGCCGATAAATCCACCGAGCCGGAAGCCTGCCGCACCCTGCGCGAGGCGGTTCGTCGCGTCGGTCGGCAGGAATATAACCGCTTGCTTTACGTCGCCATGACCCGCGCCCGCGACCGTCTTTACATCTGCAGTTTCGCCGGCGCGAAGCAGGCGGAAACGGGTCCGCCCCAGGGATGCTGGTATGACATGGCGCGTGCTTCGATCGCGGGCTGCGGGAGCGCCGTCGAGGTTCCCGTCATCGGCTTTGATGAACCGGGGCTGCGTCTGGCTTCGCGGCAGGAGGCCGCCCCCAGGGAGAGCGGCGGCGGGCGGCGCCCCGTTGCCGAACCTTCGACGCCGCCGGCATGGGCCGTAGCGCCGCCGCCGCAGGAACCGACGCCGCTCAGGCCTCTAATCCCGTCACGCCCCGAAGGAGAAGAACCGGCTATGCGCCAACCCTTGGGCGTTGACGGGATTGCGCGCTTTCAACGCGGGCGATTGATCCATCGGCTGCTGCAAAGTCTTCCCGACCTTGATCCGTCAAGGCGCGCCGCCGCCGCCCGCCGCTACCTGAAAATGCCGGTCCATTGCCTGAATGACGCGGAGCAGGCCGAGATTGCCGATGAGGTCATGGCGGTGCTGGAGCATCGGGAATTTGCCCCTCTGTTCGGGCCGGGAAGCAGGGCCGAGGCGGCGATCAGCGGCGAGGTATTCGGCCATGTGATCTCGGCGCGGGTGGACCGCCTGCTTGTCACCGGCGAAGCGGTAAGCGTTATCGACTACAAGACCAACCGCCTAATTCCCGAAAATGAAAATGACGCGCCGGTTTACTATCTCAGGCAAATGGCCGTCTACCGTCAGGCGCTCGGCCTTATTTATCCGGGCCGCCCGGTGCGCTGCCTGCTGCTCTGGACCGACGGGCCGCGACTGATGGCTCTGTCTGACTCATTGCTGGACAGGCACGGCGGCGTGTAGCGCCTTGCGGTAGAGCATTATCCGACCAAAGCACGGACCGTTTCGATCGGCATAAGCATGACGCGCTCGCCCAGAGGAGAGCGGACGAACCCATGGCCTTTGTAGAAGTTGGCGGCGTCATCGTTGATCGCATGGACGATGACGCCGCGCACGCCTGCAATCTCGGATGCGGCAAGACAACGCCGCAGCGCGTCCGCCAATAGCGCCGATCCCAGCCCCCGGCCACGCCATTTCGCATCCACGGCCAACCGGCCGATCAGCAGCAGCGGGACCTGCTCCGGACTTCCGCTACGCAGTTTCGCGGAGGGGAGAATCCGGCGCTGTTCGAGCGCTGTGGAGATTGAAAAATAGCCGACGACGCGCTCCGGCTCATCCCGTGGACAGACCACATAGGTGCGGGCGGACAAACCTTCGCTCGCTTGCGCCCTCTCGCGCAGCCACTGATCAAGCGACGGATGGACGCCGTTTGTGAAACGCGAGACGTCATGCCTCGGGCCTAGCGGCTCCGGCGCGCTCAACGGCGGCGATGCTGCACTCAGGCTTCCCAGGACGTCTTCCGGTTCAACCGGGCGCGGGCCTCGGCGGAAGGCTCGGGTGGCGCATCGAGCATGGCGAGAAAGCGCGTATGAGCCTTCTCATCCAAAAAGAAGACGCGCTGGTCGAGGAGGGTTTCCTCGGCTTGGTGACGGGCGCTCTCCAGCATGAACTCCGACAGCTTCTGCCCGCGCAAGGCGGCCGCGTGAACGAACAGCGCCTTAGTTTCGGCGGAAGCGCGGATCTGGATCACGTCGTTCTTGAGTCGCGTGGTTGCGGGCATGGCGGTCTCCTAATCTCGACGTGACCAGACTAGTGTATGTACAGACATTGTCAATACATAAGTATGGGGAAGGTCCTGACGGCGGAGCGCCTTGCGGCGGACACGTCTTATAAGTTATCCTCCGCGCCCCTGGATGAGGCGGCATAGCCTGATCGACCGAATTTATTTCCAGAGGAGAGGTGCCGGAGTGGTCGAACGGGGCGGTCTCGAAAACCGTTGAACTCGCAAGGGTTCCGAGGGTTCGAATCCCTCCCTCTCCGCCATTAACTTCCCGAAGGACTGAGGTGGTCCTACTTGTTTGGACAGTTCGGCGGCGAAGTTAAGGT
>MIAA01000027.1:102153-121188 GCA_001830425.1 Rhodospirillales bacterium RIFCSPLOWO2_02_FULL_58_16 | reverse complement strand
CCGTCGTCTCGTCGTCATTTTGTATTCCTCCTTTATCCGGTGGAATACACCTTAACACCCTGTCCGATTTTTCAGGACCAGCTCAGGAATCCCGGCGGCCATGCGCCGGCATCAGACTTCCCCTGCCCGTTCGGGGCCGAGTTCGATCAGTCTTCGCATCTTCGCCTCGATCATGGCGTAAACCTTGCGGAATTGTTCCAGTCGCTCCTCATGTGCGCCTTGGGCTGAGACGGGATCCGGAAACCCAATATGTATCCTGGCGGGACGGCCGGGCCAGAGGGGACAAGTCTCTCCGGCGGCGTTGTCGCAGACCGTGATGACAATATCCATCTCGGGCGCATCGGGCTTGGCGAACTCATCCCAGGATTTTGAACGCAGCCCTTCGACCGCATAGCCCTTCTCCTTGAGCAGTTCGAGGGAGTGCGGATTGACCGTTCCGGCGGGATGGCTTCCTGCGCTGTACGCCTGCCACTTGCCGCCGCCCAGGCGGTTAATCAGGCTTTCTGCCATAATGCTTCGAGCGCTGTTGCCGGTGCAAAGGACCAGCACGTTCCAAATTCTTCCATTCATATCCGTTTCCCGCGACGGGTTTTCCCCTGATCGCATAGAACCTGAAGCGTAATGGAATTGACATGAGTCAACAGACGCCGGTCTTCAACAACGGTCGGATCATTATTCAGGGATTTACGAACCAGCGTCAGGAAGGGGCGCACATAAAGGTTCATCTCGCCCTCGGCCGGCCGGTAATAGACCCATTTTCCGTTACGCCTTTGCTGTAGAAGCCCCGCCATCTTCAGCAGGGCTAAATGCTTCGACACGGTCGCCGGCGCAAGATGAAGAACGGCCGTGATTTGGCAGACGCACAACTCCCCGCCCTCAAGCAGTTTCAGAATGCGGACCCGGCTGGGATCGGCAACGGCCTTGGCGACAATTTCGAAGGTTTCGATCAATTTGCACCATTATATCATTTCGTTGCTTGACGAAATGATAGTCGTCGCGGCGCGGCTGCGCAAGCAGAATCAACGGGGGTGATTTGACAAAGCCCGATATTGGAGTACATCATTTGTGGACAAGATTTAAGACAGGCAGGGATTTGAAATGAGCGAAACCGCGACCACCTCCGGGAAACGGGGTCTTGGCGTCTCCGAGAGCGCCGCCGAGCGTATTTCCCAACTCATCGCGCAGGAAGGCAACGCCGCCATGATGTTGCGCGTCTCGGTTTCCGGCGGCGGCTGCGCGGGGTTTCAGTACGGATTTTCGCTTGACGACAAGATCAACGATGATGACCGGGTGTTCGAGGAAAACGGCGTCAAGGTGGTGGTCGATGACATGTCGCTGGGATTGGTGGCCGGCGCCCGCCTCGATTTCGTCAATGATATGATGGGTTCCTATTTCTCGCTAAACAACCCCAACGCCAGTTCCACCTGCGGCTGCGGCTCGTCGTTCGCCGTCTGACCGTTCATTGCAATTTCACCTCGTCGAGATAGTCGGGCATTAGGCAGGACCAGCCGAGTTCCTTTTCGATCCGCCGGCGCAGCACTATCGCCGCCTGGGATTCGCCATGGTTGATGAAGGTCTTTTTGGGCGGATGCTCAAAGGTTTTGAGCCAGGTCATAATGCCGTCGGCATCGGCGTGAGCCGACAACATTTCCAGATTCGCCACTTCCGCCCGGATCGGCACTTGCCGGCCATGAATTTTCACTTCCGCCGCGCCGTTTATCATGGCGTTGCCGCGAGTTCCCGCCGCCTGAAATCCGGTGAAAACGATGGTGTTGTTGAAGTTCGGAGCCAAGTGTTTGATATGGTGCAGCACCCTTCCTCCGGTTGCCATCCCGCTCGCCGAGATCAACACCTTGGGCATATGGTTTGAATTCAGCTCCTTTGATTCTTCGACGTCGCGCACATGCCTGGCGATATTGCATGTCTGATCAGTTTCCTTCTCGCTGAGGCGATGCAGGGATTGATGCCGTCTGAACAAATCGCCGGCGTCGATCATCATGGGGCTGTCGAGAAAAATCGGCAGATGGGGAATGCGGCCGGCTTTCATGAGACGGTTGAGGTGGTACGTTATGGTCTGCGCCCGGCCTACGGCGAAGGCCGGGATCAACACGGTTCCTCCGCGAGCGGCTGTTCGTTTGATGATTTCGGCCAGCATTTCCTCGGGGTTATCGGCGGCGTGAAGGCGGTCGCCGTAAGTGGATTCCACCACCAGATAGTCCGCCGCGCCTCCCGGAGCGGGCGAAACGCAAATCGGGTCATCATACCGGCCGAGGTCGCCGGAAAAAAGGATGCTGCGTCCTTTATGCTCCAGACGCGCCTGGGACGCTCCCAGAATATGTCCGGCGTTTTTGAACGTCAGCTTCAGTCCGGCGCCGAGGTCGTGAGCTTCGTCGAACGGAACTATTCGGAAATGCTTGAGGGATGCCTTGGCCTCGGATCGGGTATAAAGGGGAAAGGCCGGATGATGCTTGGAATATCCGTGCTTGTTGGCCGATTCGGCTTCTCTCTCCTGTATGAATCCGCTGTCGGGCAGAAGGATGTCGCAGAGGTCCCGCGTCGCCTCGGTTGCGTAAACAGTCCCCTTGAAACCTTTCTTGATCAGCACGGGGATATAACCGGAATGATCGATATGGGCGTGGGTAAGCACGACGGCGTCAATATCGTTCGGCGAGACCGGCAAAGGGGACCAGTTCCGCAGACGTAATTCTTTGAGGCCCTGAAACAGGCCGCAATCCACAAGGATTTTCCGGCCGCCGATATCGACCAGCGTCTTCGATCCGGTAACGGTTTTGACGGCGCCGATAAAGGTAAGTTTCATGAGTTGCTTTCGTTGCTCGAAAAAATACGACGTCGCGGGATCGGCGTCATCCTATTGCGCATCATCGGGCAATCAGGCAAATTCAACAAACTCAAGCGCCCGTAGCTCAGTAGGATAGAGCACCAGATTCCTAATCTGGGGGTCACAGGTTCGAATCCTGTCGGGCGCGCCAATCCCTCTGTCAGATGCTTCTGATGGGCGCCGTTTGCATTTCCATAATCAGAACGTCCACCCCTTGCAGTCTTTTGGCGAGTTCGTCCGTCGTTTTTTGAGTCTTTTTTGCTAGTTGATGTTGCGCTTGCAGGTGTACGTTGGCGCCGTGGCTTTCGAGAAAGCGCTCCAATAAAATGGCGATGGTTGTTTTTCCCGCATTCTCCGGACCGCTTATCTGAATAATTATCCTGTTACTGGCGTCTGCCATATCTTTCAGTTCCTTTGATCTAAATCCGGTAAAGCGCAATTTCATTGAACCCGACATGCCTTGAATATTCAAGATATTCAAGAATCATATATCGTATTCATTATCGCATTTATCCACATCCGGCGCCGCATTTCATAAAAGGTTCACATTAGAGTCATAAAAAGGAATTACCCGCCTGCTAGTGTCCCTAATATATTGAACCGGAAAAGGCGTAATTTCCATGTTTAGAAAACCCCTCGTTCTTGCGGCCTTGGCCACCGTTGCTTTTGGCGGCGTTGCCGAGGCTCGTGATCAGATCCGCATCGTCGGGTCATCCACCGTATTTCCCTTCTCCACCGTCGTCGCCGAGCAGTTCGGCAAGACCTCCTCCTTTAAGACCCCGATTATTGAGAGCACAGGCTCCGGCGGCGGTCTGAAATTGTTTTGCGCCGGCGTCGGCGACGGACATCCCGATATTGCTAATTCTTCGCGGCGCATCAAAGACTCCGAGGTGAAACTGTGCGCCGGTAACGGCGTCACCGAGATCGTCGAGGTGAAGATCGGCTACGACGGCATCGTCATCGCCAATTCCATGAAGGCGAAACCATTCAATCTCACGCTCCGCGACGTTTATCTGGCCCTGGCCAAAGACATACCCGCCGAAGACGGCAAGATGCGGCCAAATCCCCATCAGACGTGGAAGCAGGTGAACAAGGACCTGCCTGACGTTGCTATCCATGTCCTCGGCCCGCCGCCCACCTCCGGCACCCGTGACGCCTTCGTCGAACTGGCGATGGAAGGCGGATGCAAGACCTTTGAGCATCTCGGCGCCTTGAGCAAGAGTGACGAGAAGGCCTTCAAGGCCGTATGTCACACCATCCGCGAGGACGGCGCTTTTATCGAGGCCGGCGAGAATGACAACCTGATCGTCCAGAAGCTGGCCGCCGATCTGAAAGCGCTCGGCATCTTCGGCTACAGCTTCCTTGCGCAGAATGCCGACAAGGTGCAGGGCAGCGTCATTAACGGCGAAGCTCCGACCTTTGAGAACATCGCCGCCGCCAAGTATAAGATATCAAGGCCGTTGTTCTTCTATGTGAAGAAGGCTCATATGGATAAGGTCGCCGGCATCCGCGAATTCATTAACGAGTTCACCAGCGACAAGACCTGGGGCGACGAGGGCTACCTCGCCGACAAGGGGCTGATCCCGATGTCCAAGCAGGAACGTGACGACTGGCGGAAGAAGGTCAAGGCCCTTGCCAACCTCGTCATGTAGCATTTCCTCCCCGAGCGACGCCGTCGATCCTCCCCGGTCGCTAAAGGCGGCGTCGCCAAGGAAAAAGGCCGTGGAGCGGGCGATCATTGCTTTGTTGTTCGCCGGCTCCACGGTCGCCGTTTTGACGACCATCGGCATTGTCGTGTCGTTGGTCTTTGAATCGGTGCGGTTTTTTCAGATCATTCCCGTTACCGATTTCCTGTTCGGTCTACACTGGTCGCCGCAGACGGCGATCCGCGCCGATCAGGTGGGCGCCAGCGGCGCTTTCGGCGCTGTTCCGCTTTTCGTCGGCACCCTTCTCATCAGCGCCGTCGCCCTGACCGTGGCGGCCCCCGTCGGCCTTTATTCGGCCATTTATCTGGCCGAATACGCCGATCCGCGACTGCGCAACGTCATTAAACCGGCCCTGGAAATCCTTGCCGGCATCCCTACCGTCGTCTACGGCTTTTTCGCCATCATCGTGGTGGCGCCGTTATTAACGCAGGGCGGCGAGGCGATCGGCTTTTCCGTTTCATCGGAAAGCGCCCTGGCCGCCGGATTGGTGATGGGGGTGATGACCATCCCCTTCGTCTCGTCGATTACCGATGACGCCATCGTTGCCGTGCCGCTGTCCCTTAAGGAAGGGGCGCTCGGTCTGGGGGCCACGCGCTCCGAGATGATCATCCATGTGGTGATCCCGGCCGCCCTGCCCGGCATCGCCGGCGGCATGTTGCTGGCGGCGTCGCGGGTCATCGGCGAGACGATGATCGTAGTCATGGCCGCCGGACTTAGCGCCGACCTGACCATCAATCCCCTGGCGGCGGTGACCACGGTCACCGTTCAGATCGTCACCCTGCTTACCGGCGACCAGGAATTCGACAGCGCCAAGACTTTGGCCGCTTTTGCCCTTGGGCTGCTGCTGTTTCTGGTGACGCTGGTTCTCAATATTGCGGCCATCAAAATCGTCAAGAAGTATCGTGAACAATATGAGTAACGTTGAACACATTGAAAAAGGAATGCCGCGCCGCCACCGCGCCGAGAAACGGTTCAGGTTCTTCGGGGTGGCCGCCATCTGTTCCGGCCTGTTGTTTCTCGGCGTTATGTTCACCTCGATCATCATCAAGGGGGCAGGGGCTTTTTCACAAACCGTGGTGCGACTGGAGATCGCTGTGGACCCCGATCTGGTGTCCGGCGCCGACTACGCCGGTTTGGTCAAGGCGGCGCTGAGGAAGGATTTCCCCGAGGTCAGCGAGCGCGGCGACAAACTACAACTCTACAAACTGGTCAGCGACGGCGCCGCCCACGAGTTGCGCCGGATGGTTGTTGATGATCCGAAGATCGTCGGTAAAACCGTAATCGTATGGGTTCCCGCCTCTGATGACGTGGACATGGCCTTCAAGAAAGGACTGACCGAAAACCGGCGACTTAGCGACAGGCAACTGATCTGGATCAAGACTCTAAGCGGCAAGGGGCGGATGGAGACGAAGTTCAACGCCGCCTTCTTCACCTCGGGCGACTCGCGTGAGCCGGAACTGGCCGGCGTCGCCACGGCGCTGACGGGGTCGATTTTCAGCATGGTGGTTTGTCTGGCGCTGGCTTTGCCTTTGGGCGTAATGGCGGCGGTTTATCTTGAGGAGTTTGCCGCCAAGAACCGCTGGACCGAGTTCATCGAGGTCAACATCAACAATCTTGCCGCCGTGCCGTCGATTGTCTTCGGGTTGCTCGGGCTGGCGATTTTTCTGAACTTCTTCCATTTGCCGCGCTCGGCGCCGCTGGTCGGCGGCATGGTTTTGGCGCTGATGACCCTGCCCACCATCATCATCGCCGGGCGCTCTGCGCTGAGGGCGGTGCCGCCGTCGATACGCGAGGCGGCGTTAAGCGTCGGCGCCAGTCCGTTGCAGACGGTGTTTCATCACACCCTGCCGCTGGCCATGCCCGGCGTAATGACCGGCGCCATCATCGGCTTGGCCAGGGCGCTGGGCGAGACTGCGCCGCTGCTGATGATCGGCATGGTCGCCTTTATAGTCGATATTCCCCACAGCCTGCTCGACCCTGCTACGGCTTTGCCGGTTCAGGTGTTTCTGTGGGCGGACAGTCCGGAGCGCGCCTTTGAGGAAAAGACCGCCGCCGCCATTCTGGTGCTGCTGGTTTTCTTGTTGTTGATGAACATGGCAGCCGTGGTGTTGCGCAAAAAGTTCGAGATTCGCTGGTAAAAGGGGAAAGATAATGACGTTACCGGCGCTGAAAAATCCTGTACAAGAAGACCTAACCGACGATAGATCCCAGGTTTTCGGCCCGTTTTTAAGCAAGGATGATCTCGTGAATTCCACCCCCGTCAAGATAAGCGCTCGCGGCGTCAATGTGTTCTACGGCGACAAGCAGGCTCTTCAGGACATCAAACTGGATATTTTCCGGAATCAGGTAACGTCGTTGATCGGCCCCTCGGGTTGCGGCAAGTCCACCTTCATCCGTTGCATCAACCGTATGAACGATGTCATCGAGGGATGCCGCGTTGAGGGCGAGCTTATACTTGATAACGAGAATATATATGGTCCCGACGTTGATCCGGTGCAGTTAAGGGCGCGTGTCGGCATGGTCTTCCAGAAGCCGAATCCGTTTCCCAAGTCGATTTATGATAACGTTGCTTACGGGCCGCGCATCCACGGTCTGGCCCGCAACAAAGACGAATTGGATGAAATCGTTTTCAAGAGCCTGGATAACGCCGGTCTTTTGGGCGAGGTGCGCGACCGCATGAAAGCGCCGGGCACCAGTCTGTCCGGCGGCCAGCAACAGCGCTTGTGCATTGCGCGGGCCATCGCTATCGAGCCGGAGGTGCTTCTGATGGACGAGCCGTGTTCGGCGCTGGACCCCATCGCCACCGCCAGAATCGAAGAACTGTTTGAGAGGCTTCGCAAAAAATACACCATCATCATCGTTACTCATTCCATGCAGCAGGCGGCGCGTGTCTCGCAAAGGACGGCATACTTCCATATCGGCCATCTTGTGGAACAGGGCGACACCAGCAAGATATTTACCGAACCCCGCGACAAGCGCACCCGTGATTATGTGATGGGCAGAATCGGATAAGCATGAAAGTACGGATCAAGTGGGTGCAGGACCGCACCTTTCTCGGCGAATCGGGAAGCGGTCATTCGGTAGTGATGGACGGCGCGCCGGAGGCCGGCGGACGCAACCTGGGGGTCAGGCCGATGGAGATGGTGCTGCTCGGCCTGGGCGGCTGCACATGTTTTGACGTTATCGACATCCTGCAAAAGTCCCGCCAGCCGGTGAAAGACTGCGTGGTCGAGATAGACAGCGAAAGAAGCGAAAGCCATCCCAGGGTTTTCACCCGCATTCATGTTCATTTTATCGTCAGCGGTCGCGGCCTCAGCCCGGACAAGGTAGAGCGGGCGGTAAACCTGTCGGCGGAGAAATACTGCTCGGTTTCGATGATGCTCAACAAGACCGCCGAGATCACTCACGACTTTGAAGTTATCGAACCGGAAAAGGATCAGGCTTGACGGTCGTTGACCATCCCTGGCTTGCCGATTACCCGCCGGGCGTTGATTGGCGCGAGCCGTTGCCGTCTGTTCCCCTGTTCGCCCTGTTTGATAAATCCCTTTCCAGGTTTCCCGATAATCCGTGCATCGATTTTCTGGGCAGGGTTTGGTCATACCGCCAGATCGGCGACTTGATCGACAGGGCCGCCGCCGGCTTCAGGCGGCTGGGCGTCGCCAGGGGGGTCAGGGTCGGGCTGTGCCTGCCCAATACCCCTTATTACGTTATTTGTTATTTCGCCGTGCTCAAGGCCGGCGGAACGGTGGTCAACTACAATCCCCTCTACGCGAAACGGGAACTGGCCCATCAGATCGCCGACTCGGCCACTTCGATCATGGTTACTCTCGATCTCAAGCAGATTTACGGCAAGGTGGCGGCCATGACGGCGGAAACATCGCTGGAAAAAATCGTCGTCTGCCCGATGAGCGACATCCTGCCCATGGCGAAAAGCATCATGTTTTCCATCTTCAGGCGAAGCGAGGTCATCGGTTTGCGCGACGACGCGGCCCATTTCACCTTCAATGAACTTACAATGGGCGACGGACGGATAAAAACCGCCGACATTGACCCCGAAACCGACATCGCCGTGCTGCAATACACCGGCGGCACCACCGGCAGTCCCAAGGGGGCGATGCTCACTCATGCCAATCTGGTCGCCAACGCCTGCCAGGTGCGCCGGTGGCTCCACGGCATGGAGGACGGCGCCGAGAGGTTCCTCGGAGCGCTTCCCCTGTTTCATGTATTCGCCATGACCGTGGTCATGAATACCGGCATCGCCGCCGGCGCCGAACTGATCCTGCTGCCCCGTTTCGAGTTGAAGCAGGTGTTGAAAACCATCAATGAAAAACGTCCCACCATGTTCCCCGGCGTCCCCACCATGTACACGGCCATCAACGCCGCTCCCGACATCGGCGGTTTTGATTTGTCGTCGATCAAGTATTGCGTCTCCGGCGGCGCCCCGCTGCCCGCCGAGGTCAAGCGCACCTTTGAGGCTCTGACCGGCTGTAAGCTGGTGGAAGGCTACGGCCTCAGCGAGGCCTCGCCGGTAGTCGCCTGCAATCCCCTCGGCAGCGTCAAGGAAGGCTCTATCGGTCTGCCTCTGCCCGGAACCATCATCGAGATTCATGACATGGACGACAGGGACAAGGCGCTGGGGGCGGGCGAGAAGGGCGAGGTCTGCGTCATCGGGCCGCAAGTCATGGCCGGATACCTGAACCAACCGGAAGCGACGGCGCACGATATCGTCAATGGCCGCCTGCACACCGGCGATGTCGGTTATATGGACGAGCAAGGCTATACCTTCCTCATCGACCGCATAAAGGATTTGATCCTGTGCGGCGGCTACAATGTTTATCCCCGCGTCATCGAAGACGCCGTCTATCTGCACCCGGCGGTGGAGGAAGTAACGGTGATCGGCGTGCCGGACACCTATCGGGGGCAGGCCCCCAAGGCTTTCGTCAAGCTGCGCGACGGGCAAAGCCTGACCGCCGAGGAACTGCTGGCTTTCCTCAAGGATAAACTATCCCCTATCGAAATGCCCGACCACCTGGAATTCCGCTCCCAACTTCCCAAAACGATGATCGGCAAGCTGTCGAAAAAGGAACTGGTGAAGGAGGGACGCGGTTATGCCAAAGGTCATTGACATTGACCGTTGACGTCACACATACGCAAAATCGTCATGGCCGGACTTGATCCGGCCATCCACGTTTTTTCCTCGCGCCGGAACCTGAAAACAAGACGTGGATGCCCGTAACAAGCACGGGCATGACGGTGAAATCAGGATCAACCTTCTTCGAGCGATTACCCTACTCTACCTTATTTTTGCTTCATCGTTAATCCGCTGATGACGCCGCGCATGGTGCGCACTTCCTGTTCCGTCATGCCGGCCCGCTGGAAAATGTTGCGGAGATTTTGCACCATGCTCGGGCGTTTTTCCTTGACCCGGAGGAATCCGCACTCATCCAGTTCCTGTTCCAGGTGTTTGAACATGCCGATCAATTCTTCCTTGGTGGCGAGGCGTGTTCTTCTCGGCATGGCGAGGACCGATTCAGGCGTCGCGTCGCCGGCCTGGAACCATTCGTAACAGACAAGCATCACCGATTGAGCCAGATTCAGCGAGCAGAAGGCCGCGTTGAGGGGAACCATCAAAACGGCGTCGGCCAAGGCTACGTCATCGTTACTCAGGCCGTAGGACTCGCGTCCGAAGATCACCCCGCAGCGCCCGCCTTTGCCTGTTGTTTCCCGGATGTTAAGGGCGGCGCTGCGCGGCGTCACGACTTCCTTGGTCATATCCCGACGGCGCGCCGTCGCCGCATAGACGAGTTGCAGGTCGGCTATCGCCTGTTCAATAGTTTCAAACACTTGGGCGCGTTCCAGAACGATATCGGCGCCGACCGCCGCCGCCGTCGTTTTATCGTTGAGCCAGTTGTCGCGGGGCTTGACCAGACGCATGTCGATCAGCCCGCAGTTGAGCATCGAGCGGGCGGTCATTCCGATATTCTCGCCCAGTTGAGGATGGACAAGAATGATCGACAAGCCGTGATCCCTGGCGGTTTCCGCCGCGATCCTTTTCGGCAGCCGTCCGATGATCGGCTTTCCGGCCACGGCCTCAGCCATTGCCTTTCCCGTTATCCGGGGTTGCTGCGTCACGGAACAGCTTGTAGACAATGCTGTCGCGGAGCGCGTTGTAGGAGGCGTCGATAACGTTGGCGGAGACTCCCACCGTTGACCAGTGTTCGCCGTGGTTATCGGCAGATTCGATCATCACCCGCGTTACGGCGCCGGTGCCGTCGCCGGGGGTCAGGATACGGACCTTGTAATCCACCAGCCGCAAGTCTTCGAGTTGCGGATAGAGCGGCAGCAGCACCTTGCGTAGCGCCGCGTCAAGGGCGTTGACCGGCCCGTTGCCTTCGGCCACCGCCATGAAGGTCTGGTCGTTGAGCCGCATCTTGACGGTAGCCTCGGACAGGGTGATCAGCTTGCCCTTGGCGTTCCAGCGCCGCTCATCAATGACGCGGAAACTGCTCAACCTGAAGTATTCGGGAATGCTCCCCAGCGCCCGGCGCGCCAAAAGCTCGAAGCTGGCCTCGGCGCCGTCATAGGCGTAGCCGTCAAATTCACGTCCCTTGACCATTTCCACCAGCTCGGCCAGCCGAGGATCGTCGGGGTCTATTTTTATGCCGATTTCGCGGAAACGGGCCAGGATGTTGGAGCGCCCCGATTGATCGGAAACGACGATATGGCGGTGATTGCCGACCAGTTCGGGATCGATATGTTCGTAGCTGCGGGGGTCTTTCTCCACCGCCGAGGCGTGGACTCCTCCCTTGTGGGCGAAAGCCGATTTTCCCACATACGGGGCCACGCGGTCGGGCGCCCGGTTCAGCCGCTCGTCAAGCACATGGGAGAGGTGAGTCAGACGGCTGAGGGCGTCCGCTCCGATTCCCGTCTCAAACCCCATCTTGAGCATCAGCGAAGGGATAATGGAAACCAGATTGGCGTTGCCGCACCGCTCGCCGAGGCCGTTGAGGGCGCCTTGCACCTGACGGACGCCGGCGCGCACGGCGGCAAGGCTGTTGGCCACGCCGTTGCCGGTATCGTCATGACAATGGATGCCCAGCCGGTTGCCGGGAATGTGGCGAACGACCTCGCCGACGATACGCTCGATTTCATCGGGCATGGTTCCGCCGTTGGTGTCGCATAAGACGATCCAGCGCGCTCCGGCGGCGAAAGCCGCCTTTATGCAGTTCACGGCAAATTCGGGATCGGCCTTGTAGCCGTCGAAGAAATGCTCGGCGTCGAATAACACTTCGTCCATCCGCTTGACGGCAAAGCGGATGCTGTCATCGATCAAGGCGATGTTTTCCTCAGGGGTGATGCCGAGGGCAAGATCAACATGAAAATCCCAGGTCTTGCCGAAAATGCAGACGGTCCTGACCGGGGTCGTCAGCAGGGCGTTAAATCCGGGATCATTTTCGGCGCTGCGCCCATGGCGCCGGGTCATGCCGAAGGTGGAAAGTCTGGCCGTCTTCAGCTTCGGCGGCGCGGCGAAAAAGGCGTCGTCGGTGCGATTGGCTCCCGGCCATCCGCCTTCGATGTAATCAACGCCCAAGCGGTCGAGGTCGCCGGCAATGGCTTCCTTGTCGGCGACGCTGAAATCCACGCCCTGGGTTTGCGCTCCGTCGCGCAGGGTGCAGTCATAGATATAAACCCGCTTGTCGCTCATCGCCGCCGTTCTTTCCCGTCCGCGCTCTCACAATGCCGGAATAGTATCAAGGATTTGCTTGTTTTGCTCCATCTTTACCGCGTCAGCGGCTTGTATTTGATCCGGTGCGGCTGATCGACGTCGGAGCCGAGGCGGCGGTGTTTGTCGGTTTCGTAGTCATTATAGTTGCCCTCGAACCACACCACCTTGGAGTCGCCTTCAAAGGCGATAATGTGGGTAGCCAGACGGTCGAGGAACCAGCGGTCGTGGCTGATGACGACGGCGCAGCCGGCGAAATCGCCCAGACCTTCCTCCAGGGCGCGCAAGGTCTCCACGTCCAGATCGTTGGTCGGCTCGTCCAGCAGCAGCACGTTAGCCCCTGACTTCAGCATGTTGGCGAGGTGTACCCGGTTGCGTTCGCCGCCGGAAAGCTGCCCCACCTTTTTTTGCTGGTCGCCGCCCTTGAAGTTGAACTGGGCGACGTAGGCGCGGCTTTGCATTTTGCGCTTGCCCAATTCGATCTCTTCGTGGCCGCCGCTGATTTCTTCCCACACCGTTTTGGAATTATCCAGCGAATCGCGGGACTGATCGACATAGCCCAGTTTCACCGTTTCGCCGAGGCGCAAGGAGCCGCTGTCGGGGGTTTCCAGGCCGGTGATCATCCGAAACAGCGTCGTCTTGCCGGCGCCGTTGGGGCCGATGACGCCGACGATGCCGCCCGGCGGCAGCTTGAAGTTCAAATTATCTATCAGCAGCTTGTCGCCGTAGCCTTTGCTTAAGGATTCGGCCTCGATCACCAGATCGCCGAGGCGCGGTCCCGGCGGGATGATGATCTGCGCCGCTCCCATCTTTTGGTTCTGGGCCTTGGACAGCAGGTCGTCGTAGGCGGTGATGCGCGCCTTGTTTTTGGCCTGACGCGCCCTGGGGGAGGCCTGAATCCATTCCAGTTCGTGGCGCAACGCGCGCTGACGGGCGCTTTCTTCACGTTCTTCCTGGGCCAGACGTTTCATCTTCTGCTCCAGCCAGGATGAATAGTTGCCCTCGTAAGGAATGCCCTTGCCGCGATCCAGTTCAAGAATCCAGCCGGTGACGTTGTCAAGAAAGTAACGATCATGGGTGACTATCATCACCATGCCTTCATAGTCCTTGAGAAAACGTTCCAGCCAGGCCACCGATTCGGCGTCCAGATGGTTGGTAGGCTCGTCCAGCATCAGGATATCGGGGCGTTGCAGCAGAAGGCGGGCCAGGGCGACGCGGCGGCGCTCGCCGCCGGAAATCCTGGTGACATCGGCGTCGCCGGGGGGGCAGCGCAAGGCATCCATCGCCATCTCGATAGTGCGTTCCAGCTCCCAGCCGTTACAGGCGTCGATCTTTTCCTGGAGGTCGCCCTGTTCGGCAAGCAGGGCGTTCATTTCGTCGTCGTCCATCGGCTCGGCGAACCTGGCGCTGATTTCGTTGAACTTATCCAGCAGTTCCTTGATCTCGCCCAGTCCCTCCATGACGTTGCCCTCGACATTCTTTTTCGGGTTCAGTTCCGGCTCCTGGGACAGATAACCGACGCGCACGCCTTCCGCCGCCCACGCCTCGCCGCCGAAGTCATGGTCCATTCCGGCCATAATCTTCATCAGCGTTGACTTGCCGGCGCCGTTGGCGCCGAGGACGCCGATCTTGGCGGTGGGGAGGAAGGAAAGGGTAATGCCTCTCAAGATTTCGTGCCCGCCGGGGAACGTCTTGGTGAGCTGTTTCATAACATAGGAGTATTGGTGCGCCGCCATGGTCATCTCCGAAAGTAAGGGAAATGCTTTTTAGACCATTAATGCCGGGCGCGGCAATGCGCAGACGCAAGGAATCCGTTTGAGCCGGATAAATATAGCCGGTCAGGCGGCTTTTTGCAGATCGCTGATGAGGTTGGCCATCCTTTTCGCATATCGCTTATAGACGGCCGATTGCGCCGGGCTGAAAGAGCGATCCGCAGCCCGGAGAAAGTTGATCATATATTGGTGATACTTGCCGATCATAGCGGCGTTCTGTCCGTTTAACATCCCAGGCGCTCCCATTCTTGGGTTGACTGTCAATTTTATCGGATGCTCCCGGGACTTCTGCCCGAGCGACATCCAAGCACCATAAAATATAAGGGGTAGAAATTAACAAATGCTTTACGGGGGAGCGTTCCCGGTTACTCGGCTGCCCTTGTTCGCTCTTTTTCGGCCAGACAACGGACGACTTCCATGCGCGCATTTAATTTATCAACATACTCCTTGAGGGCGTCGCCTTCCAGGCGGGTTCCGTCCCTGGCCAGGGCGCTCGAACCCTTGTCCAGCGCCTCCGACATTTTAAGCCGTTGTTGGTCCCATTTATTAATATATTCCTCCCAATTTCCTTTGTGTTTGTCGTTGACGTAACGAACGACATAATCATGGGTAACATTTCCCCACCAGGGAACCTCGGGGATGGACCCGCATACAGATTCCTTTACGCTGTCCGTTTCCGCTTTTACCGGTTCCAGCGTCGGCTCAGGAGTCGGTTCAGGAGTCGGTTCCGGCATTGGTTCCGGGGCCGGTTCCGGTTTCGGAGGGGCTATCGGTTCCGGGGCCTGGGTCACGGCAGTTTCCGCCGCCGGCGTAGGGAACATTTTGAGTAACTTGACGCCGCCGACTCCGATAATAATCAACAGCATAATCATTACGCCGATCAAAGCGCGGCGTTTGGTGAACAGGGGAGGACGGGAAGACGGCAAGACCTCGGCCACGGGGGGCAGCCCGGATAACTGCCCGAGCAGACTCTTCACTTTTGCTTTAACGAGACCTGGATTAACGGGCTTGGTAATGTAACTGATCGCGCCTAACTCAAGGCCGGGAGCGATGTCGTCTTCCGCATCCTCGGAAATGACGAAGACAACGGGAATATCCTTTGTCCGGGGGTCATCTTTCAATTGCCGGCAAACCATATAGCCGTCCACTACCGGCATATCTACATTCAGCAGGATCAGGTCGGGGCGGACAGATTGGGCGATGGCGACGGCGTCCGCGCCGTTGCCGGTGGAAATAATGTTCGCATCCTCACGCAGCAATTCCCCAAGGAGTTGGAGGCCCGCTATTTCATCATCGACGATGAGCACTTTATGCGAGGAAATCGGCGCCGGCATTTCAATGTCCTGTTATTTGTTCAGCGGATTATTAAACAGGGGGGGCGTTTTTTCAAGGTCCGGATATGTTTTCAGGACACTTGTCCTTGACATAAAGCGGCAATGACCTTAAATCGTTGGCACTCAAGATGGTTGAGTGCTAGCAAATAGGCGCACAGGGTGCGGCGCGCCGTTTTTTGCTGTCTGTTTTCAGTTAGTTGATGGAGAGTTATCAATGAAGTTCAAGCCTCTACATGACCGAGTTCTGCTCAGGCGCGTTGATCAGGAAGAGAAGACCAAGGGCGGGATCATCATTCCCGATACCGCCAAAGAAAAGCCCATGGAAGGCGAAATCATCGCCGTCGGCAGAGGCGTGATGCGCGACGATGGAACCATAGTCGCCCTTGATGTCAAGGCCGGCGACCGGGTTTTGTTCGGCAAATGGTCGGGCACCGAAGTCAAGATTAACGGCGAAGAGCTGTTGATCATGAAGGAATCCGACATTCTCGGCATCATCAAATAGAGATTTGCAATTTTAAGGTAAGGATCAGGAAAAATGGCAGCGAAAGAAGTAAAATTCGGCGCGGACGCAAGGTCGCGTTTGTTGGCCGGCGTCGATATTCTGGCCAACACGGTCAAAGTGACATTGGGTCCCAAGGGGCGCAATGTG
This sequence comes from Rhodospirillales bacterium RIFCSPLOWO2_02_FULL_58_16, assembly GCA_001830425.1. Taxonomy (NCBI): domain Bacteria; kingdom Pseudomonadati; phylum Pseudomonadota; class Alphaproteobacteria; order Rhodospirillales; species Rhodospirillales bacterium RIFCSPLOWO2_02_FULL_58_16. The sequence goes on along the minus strand of MIAA01000027.1, from coordinate 105,165 downwards.
GTGCTCGACAAGTCATTCGGGGCGCCGCGCATCACCAAGGACGGCGTTACCGTCGCCAAGGAAATCGAACTTGCCGACAAGTTCGAGAACATGGGCGCCCAAATGTTGCGCGAGGTGGCTTCCAGGACTTCCGATGAGGCCGGCGACGGCACCACCACGGCGACCGTTCTGGCCCAGGCCATCGTCCGCGAGGGCATCAAGGCGGTGGCCGCCGGAATGAACCCCATGGACCTGAAGCGCGGCATCGATTTGGCGGTGACCGCCGTGATCGCCGACGTAAAGAAGAATTCCAAGGCGGTTTCCACCAGCGAAGAGATCGCCCAGGTCGGCACCATCTCCGCCAACGGCGAGAACGATATCGGCAAACACATCGCCGAAGCCATGGAGAAGGTCGGCAAGGAAGGCGTCATCACCGTTGAGGAAGCCAAGGGCCTGACCACTGAACTGGATGTGGTCGAGGGTATGCAGTTCGACCGTGGTTATACCTCGCCCTACTTCGTCACCAACGCCGAAAAAATGACCTGCGATATGGAAAACCCCTACATCCTGATCCATGAGAAAAAGCTGTCGAGCCTTCAGCCCCTGCTTCCCATTCTTGAGGCGGTGGTGCGGTCGAGCCGTCCGCTTCTCATCATCTCCGAGGATATCGAGGGCGAAGCCCTGGCCACTCTGGTGGTCAACAAGTTGCGCGGCGGGTTGAAGGTTTGCGCCGTCAAGGCGCCGGGCTTCGGCGACCGCCGCAAGGCCATGCTTGAGGACATCGCCATTCTGGTCTCCGGCCAGGTGATCAGCGAAGACCTGGGCATCAAGCTCGAAAACGTCACCATGGATATGCTGGGCAGCGCCAAAAAGGTGTCCATCACCAAGGAAGAGACCACCATCGTCGAAGGTTCCGGCGCCAAAAAGAATATTCAGGCCCGCTGCATCCAGATCCGGGCGCAGATCGAGGACACCACTTCCGACTATGATCGCGAGAAGTTGCAGGAGCGTCTGGCCAAGCTGGCGGGCGGTGTTGCCGTGCTGCGCATCGGCGGCGCCACCGAGACCGAGGTCAAGGAAAAGAAGGACCGTGTCGAAGACGCCCTTCACGCCACCCGCGCCGCAGTCGAGGAAGGCGTAGTCGCCGGCGGCGGCGTGGCGCTTCTTTTCTCCATTCAGGCGCTGGCTAAAATCATCCCCGCCAATGACGACCAGAAAGTCGGCGTTGATATCATTCGCCGCGCTCTCCAGACGCCGTTGCGTCAGATCGCCGAGAACGCCGGATGCGACGGCGCGGTAGTCGCCGGCAAGGTGATTGAGAAGAACAAGAAGAACTACGGCTTCAACGCCCAGACCGGCGAATACTGCGACATGATCAAGGAAGGCATCATTGATCCGACCAAGGTGGTGCGAACCGCTTTGCAGGACGCTGCTTCCGTGGCCGGTCTGCTGATCACCACCGAGGCGATGATCGCCGAGAGGCCGGAGAAGAAGGAACCGCACATGGGCGGCGGCGGCGGCATGGGCGGCATGGGCGGCATGGGTGATATGGGTTTCTGATCCGCTTCCCGCAAGCCTGTTACAAGACACGGGGCCGCGCCCAAAGCGCGGTCCCGTTTTTTTTGGCGTTTGACAGTCCGGGCGCCGCTCCATAATAAAGGTTGATGACGGACAACACGGGAAATTGACCGGTGCAATTGCTCAACGACATCGTTTCCACCTTCACCCGCATGCGGCCTTATTCATTCAAGGGCGAAACGGTCCCCTGCAATCTTTGCGGCTCGACGGAGCACGACATCGTCGGGCGCCGTGATCGCTACGGCAACAAGCTGCTTACCGTCCTTTGCAAAAATTGCGGTCTGGTGTTCACCAATCCCATGCCGACCGAGGAAGAGGTGGCCGTTTTCTATCGCAAGGTCTACCGTCGGCTTTACCACGGCGATTCCAGGCCCCGGAAGAAAGCCGTCATGCGCGGGGCCAGAGGTGCCGTTCATCGCCATGAGTTCATCAAGCGGGTGCTTAAAGACGGGGACCGGGTTCTGGACGTGGGAGCGGGCGGCGGCGAGTTCGTCAACTACATGTGCGGGAAGGGTTACGACGCTCACGGCATCGAACCCAACGAGGGCTTCGTCCGTTACGCCGTCGAGAAATACGGCGTCCCTATCCGGATGGCGCTGTGGCAGACAGCAGAGATAGACGAGGGCAGTTTCGACCTGATTACCGCCAATCATGTGGTCGAGCATTTTCTCGATCCCCTCGCCGCATTGCGATGTTTTCGCTCGTGGTTGAAGCCGGGCGGCAAACTGTTTGTTTCCGTGCCTGACATCTACAACCCCAATCGTACGCCCTACTCGCGGTTCCACTTCGGCCACCTTTACAATTTTACCTATCCCACCCTGGTGATGATGGCGCGTCGGGCCGGGTTGACCCGGTCAAAGACTACCCCGGAAACCGGCACGACGCTGATCTTTGACGTGGCCGATCCGACCGATGACTGGTTCATGCACCCGGACAGCTATGCGGTCATGCGGAAGTTTTTCGACACATATACGAACCGCCGCTACTTCTTGTCGATAACGCCCTATTACCGCTGGTTTTTGCGGATGAATCGTCTTGGCGGAGACATGGTCAAGGTCGCCTTCGCCCGAAATCCCGGCAAGTAACCCTCATTCATGGACGGATTTATTCATAACTTTATCGGCGCCGACGGGCAGGTTTCCGTCCTGCTCTCCGTTTTAGCCTTGTGGGCGGGACTGTCAATAATCGGCGCCGCCGTGGGAACCCGCCACCTCATATTCGAGGCCGCCCCGATATACGGCTGGGCGGCGGCGGCGGCGCTGTTCACGACGGTCGGCGCGGTCAGTGCGGTTCCTTTTACCTATATAGCGTGGGTCTCGTTGGCTTTGACGCTGCCGGCCGCCGTTCATGTCTGCCGGCGCGAGGGCCGTCTTTTTGTCGCGGGCGCCGGAAAAATACTGGTTATGGCCGTTCCGTTGTTGCTGTTGGCCTCGGCCATGGTTCCTTCCCAGTGGG